>NZ_JBRRBO010000012.1:0-114850 GCF_056756175.1 Stenotrophomonas sp. STEN240
TTTGAGCCCCTCTCCCGTTTGCGGGAGAGGGGTTGGGGTGAGGGCGGCTTTTGCGGCTGTACTGGTAAAGCCTTTGCCGAGCATGGCTCGGCACTACGGGCTCTACCGGGAAGGCCTCTGCCGAGCATGGCTCGGCACTACAGCCCCCCTGAGCTCAGGCCGACAGCTCCAGCAGCAGCTTGTTCAAGCGTCGTACGTAGCCGGCCGGGTCCTTCAGGCTGTCGCCGGCGGCCAGTGCGGCCTGGTCGAACAGCACATGGGCCAGGTCGTTGAAGCGGTCCATGTCGGGTTCCGCATCCAGCTTCTCGATCAGCGGATGGCTCGGGTTGAACTCGAATACCGGCTTGCTGTCCGGCACCTTCTGGCCGCTGGCTTCCAGGATCTGGCGCATCTGCAGGCCCAGGTCCTGTTCGCCGATGGCCAGGATCGCCGGGGAGTCGGTCAAACGGTGCGAAACACGCACTTCGGCCACTTCCTCGCCCAACGCAGTCTTCAGGCGCGTGGCCAGGCCTTCCTTGGTCTTGGCAACTTCTTCCTGCGCCTTCTTGTCTTCTTCGCTTTCCAGCTTGCCCAGGTCCAGATCGCCACGGGCGATGTCGGCGAAGGACTTGCCGTCGAACTCGGTGAGGTAGCTCATCAGCCACTCATCGATGCGATCGGTCATCAGCAGTACTTCAATGCCCTTCTTGCGGAACACCTCAAGATGCGGGCTGTCCTTGACCTGCTGGAAGCTCTCGCCGGTCAGGTAATAGATCTTGTCCTGGCCTTCGATCATGCGGCCGATATAGTCGGCCAAGGCAACGCTCTGCTCGCCGCTGCCGTCATGGGTGGAGGCGAAACGCAGCAGGCCGGCGACCTTTTCACGGTTGCCGTAGTCCTCGGCCGGGCCTTCCTTCAGCACCTGGCCGAAGTTCTTCCAGAAGCCTGCGTAGTCTTCCGGCTTGTCCTTGGCCAGCTTCTCCAGCATGTCCAGCGAACGCTTGGTCAGTGCCGACTTCATCGAGTCGATCACCGGGCCGGACTGCAGGATTTCACGCGACACGTTCAACGGCAGGTCGTTGGAATCGACCACGCCCTTGATGAAACGCAGGTACAGCGGCAGGAACTGCTCGGCCTGGTCCATGATGAAAACGCGCTGCACATAGAGCTTCAGGCCCTTGGGTGCGTCGCGGTGGTACAGGTCGAACGGCGCGCGGCCCGGCGTGTACAGCAGCGAGGTGTATTCCAGCTTGCCCTCGACCTTGTTGTGGGTCCAGGCCAGCGGGTCGGTCGGGTCATGCGCGATGTGCTTGTAGAACTCCTTGTACTCCTCGTCCTTGACCTCGGACTTGGGGCGGGTCCACAGCGCATTGGCGCGGTTGACGGTTTCCCACTCCGGGGTGGCCGGCTTGTCGGCTTCTTCGCCGTGATGTTCCTTCTGCAGCTCTATCGGCAGGCCGATATGGTCGGAATACTTTTTGATCAGGCTGCGCAGCTGCCAGCCATCGGTATAGCTGTCTTCGCCTTCCTTCAGGTGCAGCACGATGCGGGTGCCGCGCTCGGGCTTGTCGATGGTTTCAACTTCGAACTCGCCTTCGCCCTTCGATGACCAATGCACGCCTTCGCTGGCCGGCAGGCCGGCGCGGCGGCTGTAGACGTCGACCTGGTCGGCAACGATGAAGGCCGAGTAGAAGCCGACGCCGAACTGGCCGATCAGGTTGGAGTCCTTCTTCTGGTCACCGGACAGGTTCTTCAGGAACTCGGCGGTGCCGGATTTGGCGATGGTGCCCAGGTGCGCGATGGCCTCATCGCGGCTCAGGCCAATGCCGTTGTCGTCGATGGTCAGGGTGCGTGCGACCGGGTCGGCTTCGATGCGGATGCGCAGTGGTGCGCCGCCTTCAAGCAGCTCGGGCTGGGTCAGCGCTTCGAAACGCAGCTTGTCGGCGGCGTCGGCGGCATTGGACACCAGCTCGCGCAGGAAGATCTCCTTGTTCGAGTACAGCGAATGGATCATCAGGTGCAGCAGCTGCTTCACCTCGGTCTGGAAACCGCGGGTTTCCTTGTGATTCTGGTCAGTCATCGGTCGGGGTGCTCCGTTGCAGAGGGGCCGCGCAGCTGCGCGGCGGCTGCAACTGGGGTAAGGGTGAATGGGCCGATTTCAAGGTGGGAGCGGCCGGGGCGGGTGCTGGTCTATCATCTGCACACCCCAGAGTTGATCGATGTAGGCCGCCGATGTATTTGATTTGCCGCGTTTTGTCATTGGCTTTGCCGGTGTGGGCCGGATGAGCGCGCCGCACGGCAAGCTCGCCGCCGGCAGCGGCCAGGTGCGCATCGTGGGTGGGCGCTGGCGCAACACCCGCCTGCAGGTTCCTGAATTGCCGGGTTTGCGGCCGACCAGCGACCGCGTCCGCGAAACCCTGTTCAACTGGCTGATGCCCAAACTGCCGGGCGCGCGGGTGCTGGATCTGTTCGCCGGCAGCGGTGCGCTGGGGCTGGAGGCGGTGTCGCGCGGTGCCGCCCAGGCGCAGTTGGTGGAGCGCGATCCACGCCTGGTGGCCGCCCTGCGTGGGGTGGTGGAGCGGCTGGATGCAGCCGCCCAGGTCGAGGTGATTGCCGCCGATGCGGTGCAATGGCTGGACAGCGCGGCTGCCGCGCAGGCAGATGTGGTGTTTCTGGACCCTCCTTTTGCAGCCGGTTTGTGGGAACAGGTGATTGCGCGGCTGCCCCGGCATGTGGCTGCGGACGCATGGCTGTATGTGGAAGCGCCGGTGGGTGCGGCCCCGCTGTTGCCGGCGGAATGGCAGCTGCGACGCGAAGGCAGTACCCGCGAAGTGGGCTATGCCCTCTATCGACGAGCCGCTGCTACACTTCGCGGCGACATGAACGCGACCGAACCCGCATGACCTCAGCCAACCGCCGCATCGCTGTATACCCGGGCACTTTCGACCCGATCACCAACGGTCACATCGATCTGGTGAATCGCGCCGCGCCGCTGTTCGAGAAAGTAGTGGTGGGCGTGGCGCAGAGCCCAGCCAAGGGCCCGACGCTGTCGCTGGACCTGCGCGTAGCGCTGGCGGTGGAGGCCTTGCAGCACCACGACAATGTGGAAGTAGTGGGCTTCGATACCCTGCTGGCCCATTTCGTGCGCTCGGTGCATGGCGGGGTGCTGCTGCGCGGCCTGCGTGCGGTGTCCGATTTCGAATACGAATTCCAGATGGCCAGCATGAACCGCCATCTGATCCCGGAGGTGGAAACCCTGTTCCTCACCCCCTCCGAACAGCACAGCTTCATTTCCTCCTCACTGGTGCGCGAAATCGCCCGGTTGGGCGGGGATGTGTCCGGCTTCGTGCCGGCAACCGTGCTTGAAGCGTTGCGCAAGGCCCGCGAAGCTCGCGGGCAGTAAACCTCTTTCAGTAACACCACTTTCAACGGGAGAACGATCATGAAGAACACGATGCGCGTGCTGCTTGCCGCCTCGATGGTGCTGGCTGTAACCGCCTGCAAAAAAGAAGAAGCGCCGGTAGTTGAAGCGCAGCAGGCACTGGTCGCCCCGGCCAAGGACGACGATGCAGGCTGGAAGAAGTACCTGCAGGCCGTTGCCGTGCAGAACATGGGCAACATCACCGCCAGCCCGTTCCTGTACTACCTGCCGCCGGCTTCGGACCCGGAGTTCGCTGCCAAGTACGACCGTCAGGTCGAGAGCGCCACCACCGCCATTGGCCGTGGCATCCAGCCGGGCAACATGCTGGCCTTCGGTTCGTCGAACTCGGCCAAGATGGCTGACCTGATCGAAAGCGGCTTCAAGGACGTGCAGGCCGACTCGATGAAGGGTGTGCGCGTGGTGTTCATCGGCGACGCCGCTGACAACGCCCGCGTGCAGACCATCGTCAAGCCGACCGGCGCCGACTACATCTTCGTCGAAGCCAAGTAATTCAATGGCGGGGCTGCCTTGCGGCCCCGCTGTTGCCACGGCGTGACCCCCGCAGCGGTGGGGGTTGCTCCGCTTGCAGGTTGGCTCGGCCCCGGCCCGATGCGGCTGCGGCCAGGTTCAACAAGTCCTGCACATTGCCGATGCCGCCCAAGCCGGTCTCCACATCAGCGGAACGCTGCGGGACTGCGGCGCTGCCGCCAGCCCGGCCCCGGCAAAAGCAGGATCCGGTAAGCTTGCTGTCGGCGCTGCCCCTGGCAGGCCACGAACAGCAGGTCCGATGAACCGGCATGCGCCGGTTGCAAGCCCCGCTCTGACGGGAACACCGCAACAATGTCTCTGAAAATCAATGAGCTCTGCGTCAACTGCGACGTCTGCGAGCCGGCCTGTCCCAATCAGGCAATCGCCATGGGCGAGACGATCTATGTGATCGATCCAGCCCGTTGCACCGAATGTGTCGGTCATTTCGATGAACCGCAATGCGTGGTGGTGTGCCCGGTCGAATGCATCGACCCGGACCCGGATATCGTCGAGACCGAAGATCAGCTGCTGGCCAAACTGGCCGGCCTGCAACGCGACCACCCTGAGCTCTACCCATAGGAGAAACCAACGGCATGAAACACGTTGCTCGTTCGCTGCTGCTGTTCGCGCTGGTGCTGGCACCGGTTGCGTGGGCCGCTGATACCGCACCGGCCCGCGCCACGCACCCTGACGGCGCTGCGATTGCCAGCGGTCATTCGCTGGCAACCCAGGCCGGCATGGAAATCCTCGGCAAGGGCGGCAATGCGTTCGATGCTGCCGTTGCCGTGTCGTCCACCCTGGCGGTGGTTGAGCCGATCAGCTCGGGGCTGGGTGGCGGTGGGTTTTTCCTGCTGCATGATGCCAAGACCGGCAAGGACGTGATGCTGGACGCGCGCGAAACCTCGCCCGAATCCGCCACGCCGGACCGGTTCCTGGACAAGAACGGCGAGCTGGACCGCGACCGCTCGGTCAATGGCCCGTGGTCGGCTGGCATCCCAGGCCTGCCTGCGGCGCTGGTGAAGCTGGCCCGCGAGCACGGCAAGCTGCCGCTCAGCGATTCGCTGGCACCGGCGATCCGCGTGGCTACCGATGGTTTTCCGGTTTACGCACGCATGGCGCGTGGCTACGCCAGCCGCCGTGAGGTGATGGACCGTTATCCGGGTACCCGCGAGGTTTACCTGCGCAACGGCAAGCCGATCGCCGAGGGTGACATCTTCAAGCAGCCGGAGCTGGCACACACCCTGCAGCTGCTCGCCGCCAACGGATTTGACGGCTTCTACCGGGGTGAAACCGGGCGCAAGCTGCTGGCTGGCGTAAAGCAGGCCGGTGGCCGCTGGACCGCCGAGGAACTGGCCGGCTACACGGTCAAGACCCGCGAGCCTATCGTGTTCGATTACCGCGGCTGGAAGATCACCACTGCCTCGCCGCCGTCTTCCGGTGGCATTGCGCTGGCCTCGATGCTGCAGATCCTGGAACCCTGGGATCTGAACAAGATGGACCAGGCACACAGCACCCATCTGGTGGTGGAAGCGATGCGTCGCGCCTATCGTGACCGCACCTTCTTCCTCGGTGACCCGGACTTCGTCGACATCCCGCAGAAGGTGCTGACCAGCCGCGATTACGCACAGGGCCTGCGTGCCACCATCCATCCGGAAAAGGCCACGCCCAGCGACCTGCTGTCGGGCAACCCGACGCCGCTGGAAGACGACGAGACCACCCACTTCTCGATCATCGACAGCGAAGGCAACCGCGTTGGTGGCACCCAGACGGTGAACCTGTTGTACGGCTCGGGTTTGATCCCGGCCGGCACCGGCGTGCTGTTGAACAACGAGATGGACGATTTCGCGCTCAAGCCGGGCACGCCGAACGCGTTCGGGGTGATGGGCTACGCGGCCAATGCGCCGGCCAAGGGCAAGCGCATGCTCAGCTCGATGACGCCGACCTTCATGGAAAATGACGACAAGGTGGTGGTGATTGGCACGCCGGGTGGCAGCCGCATCATCACCATGGTGCTGCTCGGCATCCTCGGCTATGACGCAGGCCTGGATGCGCAGCAGGTCGCGGCCTTGCCGCGCTACCACCACCAGTGGTTGCCGGATGAGATTTCGGCCGAAACTGGTGCGTTCTCGCCGGAAGTAGCCCGGCAGCTGCAGGCGATGGGCCACAAGGTTGAACTGCCGGGTGACTCGGCAGCGGGTGGCCGTGGTTCCAGCCATGTGTGGGGCAACCTGCAGACGGTGGAGTGGGACCGGCGCAGCAATGTTCTCAGCGGCGGCAGTGATCCGCGCAACCCGGTGGGCAGTGCCGAGGTTCGCAAGTTCGGCAAGGCCGACTGAGTCAAACAGAAAACCCCGCTACGGCGGGGTTTTTCTTTGCCGGGTAACGCGCAGGTGCCGCGAGATCTGCTGGCACTGCATTGTCTGCGCCTTTTCGCTGTCGCAGGAATGAAAGCGAGGGCCGGAGGAGCACATGCGCAATGCCCAAGCCAGGCATCAATACCCCGACATAATCCGCAACACAGCCGTTGCCATCAACCCAGAAACAAGATGCAATGTTGCGCTGTTGATCTATAGCGGCCCGCGTCAATTATCCGTCAGCATTTACTTGCGAATATTTAACGCGCGGCGGGTAGAATTTTCATATGAAACTATGGTCGATTCGCGGTAACTCGCAAAAACTCGATGGCGGCGCAATGTTCGGCAACGCGCCCAAGGCCTTGTGGGAACGCTGGGCGCCAGCCGATGACGCCAACCGCATCGAACTGGCATGCCGGGCGTTGCTGGCCAGTCCTTTGGGCGGCAAGACAGTGCTGTTCGAAACCGGTATTGGTGCCTTCTTCGAGCCCAAGCTGCGTGAGCGCTACGGCGTGCAGGAGCCGCGACACGTGCTGATCGATTCGCTGCGTGAAGCGGGCTTTGAGCATGAAGACATTGACGTGGTGGTGCTGAGCCACCTGCATTTCGACCATGCCGGTGGCCTGCTGGCGCCGTGGTCGGAAGGTCGCGAGCCCGAGCTGCTGTTTCCCAATGCGACCTTCGTCATTGGTGCCGAACATTGGGAACGTGCCCGCCATCCGCACCCGCGTGATCGTGCCAGCTTCATTCCCGAATTGGCGGGTTTACTGGAAGCCAGCGGGCGCCTGGAGATCGTAAACGGTCCCCATTCGAAGGTGCTGGGCGAGTCGGTGCGTTTCAGCTTCAGCGATGGTCATACGCCGGGGCTGATGCTGGCCGAGATCATCGGGCCGGAGCAGGTCAATGGCCAGTCGCGCGGTGGCGTGGTGTTCTGTGCCGATCTTATTCCGGGGCGTTCGTGGGTACATGTGCCGATCACCATGGGCTACGACCGCAACGCCGAATTGTTGATCGACGAGAAGCGTGCGTTTCTGGAAGACAAGCTGGCGCGCAACGTGCATCTGTTTTTCACCCACGATCCGCAGTGCGCGATGGCGCAGGTGGTACGCGATGACAAGGGCCGCTTCGGCACCGCTCATGAAGTGAGCGAGTTGAAGGCACGTACGTTGGCGGCATGAGCTGACCAACGGCATGAAAGAAACTGACTTCCGGCACTGATTCCCGGCGCTGCCAAAGCCGACATTGCTCCCATCATTCTCAGATCGGGGCAATGTCTTGAAATTATCTTCTCTGTTGCGACGTGCCGGGCTGGCCATGCTGCTCTTGCTGGGACCGGTAACGCTCGCGCTGGCCGCGCCCACGCATGTGCTGCCGTTGCAGGTCAGTGCCGATCGCGCCACCACCATGGCGGTATGGGAGCCGGCGCAGGTGCGCGGCGTGGTGCTGTTCTCCTCGGGGCACGGTGCGTGGCCCGAGCGCTACGAGCGCTTGCTGCAATCCTGGGCAGATGCCGGCTTCGTGGTGCTGGCGCCGCTGCATGTGGATTCGATGAAGTATCCCCAGCGGGAGCAGTTTTCGTTGCAGCAGGGCTTGACCGAACGCTTCGCCGACATGCGCGCTGCCAGCGCCTACGCGGAAAAACACTGGCGTGGAATGCCGGTTGCGGCCACGGGCCACAGCTTGGGTACGCTGATCTCCGCAGCGCTTGGCGGCGCGTTTTCCGGGCTTGGCCCATTGCGTGACCCATCGGTGGTCGCGGTACTGGGCTTTTCTTCGCCTGGGCGGATTCCGGGCCTGGTGGATGCGCAGTCCTATGCTTCGTTGGCGGTGCCGCTGCTGCTGGTCACCGGCGATGAGGACAGGGTGCCGGGATTCGTGACGGACCCGGCCGATCACCTGTATGCGGTGGAAACCGCGCCTGCGGGCAACAACACCGGGGTGGTGCTTGCCGGCGGTGACCACAACCTTGTTGGCGGTGAGCCGGAAGCATTGTTCGAGCGGGCCCGCGAGCTGGGCACCGCGTTCCTGCGGTTGCAATTGCTCCAGGATGCGCATGCCGGAGAAGTACTGGCAGCTCCTGCGGCTGCAAACGAACGCTGGTTGCGGCGCTGACACACCGCGCTTGCTGCTGCAGCAAGCCCCGCCATGCCGATGCGCATGGCGGGGGTACCGTCAATGAATGGCGAAGCTGATGCCGTAAGCCGCTTGCTGGCCACGCCGGGCGGCCGCCCGCACCTGATATACCTGCACGGTATAGGTGCCTGAGTCCGGCAAAACGCCGTTCCACTCCTGTCCAACGCTGCCGTTGCCAAGCGCCGTGGCCACGCCGGGCACATCGCCTGGGGCATAGATGTTGAAGCCGACATTGCTGCTGCCGGTCAGGCTCACCCGCATGGATTGGCTGGCCTTGGCATTCAGTGTGTAGTTCACGCTGTCGTAGCCACGCAGGTTGTGGGTGGTACTGAAGCTGCTTGTCCCTTTGGCGAACTGGACGGGCACGGCGCTGACCTTGTCGGCGGCATCCGCAAGCGGGATGCCGAGGGCGAATGCCGCAGTCAGGATCAGGGTGATGGCAGGTTTCATCGTATTCACCATTTGATTGGGGTGAGGCTTGCGGCACCAACGCTGCAGGTTCCGGCCCTCAGGCGATGCGGGTGCCGAAGATGCGGTCGCCCGCATCACCCAGGCCCGGCATGATGTAACCCTTCTCATTGAGTCGCTCGTCGATGGCGGCGGTATAGATCTCCACGTCCGGGTGTACGGCTTCCAGTGCCTTCAGGCCCTCCGGTGCGGCGACCAGGAAGATGCCCTTGATGCGGCGTGCGCCGGCCCGCTTGAGCATGTCGATGGTGGCGATCAAGGTGCCGCCGGTAGCCAGCATCGGGTCCAGGATCAACGCATCGCGTTCTTCCAGGCGGCCGGTCAGGCGCTCGAAGTAAGGCACGGGCTGCAGGGTTTCCTCATCGCGCTGCAGGCCGACCACGCTGACACGTGCGGCCGGAATCAGCGACAACACACCGCTCAGCATGCCCAGGCCTGCACGCAGGATCGGCACCACGGTGATCTTGGCACCGGCAATGCGCTGCACCTGCACCGGCCCGGCCCAGCCGGCCTGGGTGTGGCTTTCCGTCTCCAGGTTGGCAGTGGCCTCATAGGCGAGCAGGGTGCCCAGCTCGTTGACCACCTCGCGGAAATCCTTGGTGCTCATGGACGCATCGCGCAGCAGGCCAATCTTGTGCTGGACCAGGGGGTGGCGGACTTCGACGATTTTCATGGGGAGGGGGCGCTGGAAGGGGAGGACGCCATTTTAGCGCTTCTGCGCGCCGGCCTCTGCCGTGGCAGCACGCCACGCGCAGCTGCCGGGCCGGGGCTTCGGGCGATGCGGCTCGGATAGCCGGCTATTGGCTGGACGCTGCCTGCCGCCTCGTCCAGGCAGGTTCAAGCAGGCAGCCGTGATCAATCCGGCCGGTGGCCCGGAACCGGGATTGCGGAGATGATGTCTGCAGCCGAGTGGGCGGCTCAGGGAGCTGATGAAATGCGGGTGAGTGCGGGTTTGTTGGTGTTGGCAGCGTGCACCGGTAGTGCCGGGTACGTATCAGCTCGGCCGCCGCTTGAGCGGGAAGTCGTGAATCCAAGTGAGGTGGTGTTTCGTTCCGGGGCGCCCTACATCGACCTGGGGCGGGGCCGGCTCGAGCCGCTGCAGCTGCGACGACACAACGGCGAGCCGGTCTACTACCGGCTGGTCCGCTACGACGCGGAATCTGGTTACGTGAACGAACCGGATACTGAGCCGGTGATACCTGCTCCTGCCGCCATGTCGGCTCGAAGGGCCGCGCCTGCGCCTGCGCCGACCGCAGTGCATGTCATCGAAAGCCGGATAGAGGGGCGTTTCGAAGGCTGGAGCGGTGCCAGCGTTTTCCATCTGGGGAACGGGCAGGTCTGGCAACAGGTTGATGGGCGCAGGCAGGCAGCGGACCGGCATTCTCCAAAGGTCACGCTGACCCGCTGGGACACAGGCTACGAGTATGAGATGCAGGTTGAAGGCGTGTCCGGCACGGTACGGGTGCGGCGTCGCTGACCCCGGCAGGGCAATCGAAGGCGCTGCGTGATCGATGGCGTGTTTCTGTGGCTGTACCCATGCCATGACAGACTGAAATATTCCCGCTTTGCCACTGTAACTGTCGCGTAACTGTACGGACATACCGTGCACACCCATCCTTTACACAGATTGGGGGCGGTAGTGCGCAAGAGCGTCTTGGTGGTAGCGGTGACGACCGCGGTGGCCTGCATGGCTGTCGCGCCTGCCTATGCACAACAGGCTACGGCCGATGCTGCATCCACTGTTGCCGGCGGTGCTGCGGCAGCCATCGACCTGGAACGCATCGAAGTGCGTGCCCAGCGCGAAGCACAGATCCGTGCGGTGGAACTCAAGCGCGACGCCAATGGCGTACAGGACGCGGTTGCTTCCGACTCGATGGGTGACTACCCGGACATGAACGTTGCCGAGTCGCTGCAGCGCCTGCCGGGCGTCAGCGTCACCCGTGATCAGGGCGAGGGTCGCTTTGTGGTGATCCGTGGCCTGGACGCGGCCTTGAACAGCGTCAGCATCGACGGCATCGCCATCGGTACGCCAGAGGATTCCTCACGCGCGGCACCGCTGGATGTGATTCCCTCCGAGTCCACCGAGCGGCTGCGGGTGATCAAGTCGGCAACCCCGGATATGCCCGGTGATGCCATCGGTGGCGCGGTGGTGGTTGAATCGGCCTCGGCCTTCGATCGCGATGGACGCTCCTTGAAGGGCAAGCTGGAAGCCAGCCACCAGGAGTTGTCCGGCGAGACCAGCCCGAAGGCGGCGTTCAATTACAGCGACGTATTCGGCGGCACCTTTGGCGTGGCGGTGGGCGTGAACTACCAGAAGCGCAAGTTCGAATCGGACAATACCGAAGTCGAGTACGACAACTTCGATGGTGGCGCCGACGATGATCTGGTCGCCGTCGATCTGCAGCACCGCAAGTACACCATCGAGCGCGAGCGCACCGGCGCCAACGTGAACCTGGACTGGCGCCCGGACGATGCCAACCGTTACTACCTGCGCACGCTGTACAGCCAGTTCGACGATGCCGAAACCCGCCAGCGCACCATCTTCGGCCTGGGCGATGGCGAAATCAGCGCGCTGGGTGGTGGTCGCTACCAGGTGGATGCGCTGCCGGCCGATGCCATCAGCAAGCGCATGCGCTACCGCACCAAGGAAGAGAATACCTTTGCGCTCAGCCTCGGCGGTGAGAACCGTTTGACCGACGCAGTGCTGGATTACCGCATCGGCTACACCAAGACCCGCGAGCGGGTGAACGATGAAATGGAGGCGCGTTTTGACTACGACGGCGATGACATGTCGGCCACGCTCAACCAGAACAGCGGCATCCCCGGCCTGAGTCTCAGCGACAGTGGCTGGATGGACAACGCCAACTACGCCTTCGACCGCGTGGTGATCTCGCCCAAGCAGATCGACGACAGCGAGCGCAGTGCTCAGGTCAACATCCGCTTCGACGGTGACAACGCCAGTTACAAGTTCGGCGTGCTCGGCCGTTGGCGCGAACGCGACGTCAATGTGGACGAAGCCGAGCTGCGCAGCGGTCCGGCGGTGGATCTGTCCAGCTGGAACGGCAAGACCCTGGATCACCGTGGTGGCAGCCTTGGCCAGGGCATGAGCTCGGCGGCGATGCGCGCCTGGTGGGCTGCCAACGGCAGCAAGTACAGCGCGAAGTCCGGCGATGTGGCTGGCAACCTGATGACCTCGCTGGAAGAGGACTATGTAGCCAACGAAGACATCCTTGCGGCCTATGCGATGGGCACCTGGGATATCGGCGCGCTGCGCGTGATTGGCGGCGTGCGTGTGGAGAACACGCAGTTCAATGCCACCGGCAACGACGTGGATGTTGCTGCCGATGGCAAGACCGTCAGCGTCACCCCGCGTACTGCCAACAGCAGCTATAGCAGCGTGCTGCCGGGCCTGCACCTGCGTTATGACACCAACAACAACTGGGTGCTGCGTGGTTCGGTCAACAAGACCGTGGCGCGCCCTGCGTTTGGTGATGTGTCGCCGCGCCTGGCGGTCAACCGCGACGATGAAGAAGCGCGTATCGGCAATCCGAACCTGGACCCGTACGAGTCCACCAACCTGGATTTCTCGTTCGAGCGTTATCTGGGCGACAGCGGCATCGTCTCGCTGGGGCTGTTCCACAAATCCATTGATGGCTATATCGTGCAGACGGTGACCGACAATGACCCGCAATATCCGGGCTTCGACGTCACCCGCTCGATCAATGGCGACAAGGCCAGGGTGTTTGGTGCCGAGTTCAACTGGCAGCAGCAGCTGAGCTTCCTGCCGGGTGCATGGGCGGGCTTGTTGCTCGGCGCCAGCGGCACCTGGCTGGATACCGATTTCGATCCGGGCATTGCTGGCCGCGAGCGTGATGACTTCAACCTGCCGCGTGCCTCCAAGAACATCTACAGCGCGCATATCGGTTATGAGTGGGGCGGCCTGAGCACGCGCCTGGCCGGTGTGTACCGCAGCGAATACCTGGATACCATCGGCGACAGCCGTGCCTTTGATATTTATGTCGCCCCGCACACCCAGCTTGATTTCAGCTTCGACTACAAGCTCAGCAAGAACGTGAGCCTGTACCTGGAGGCCTCCAACCTGCTGGATGAGCCGCTGGAGCTGTACCAGGGCGTGCGCTCGCGCACCCTGCAGAACGAGGAATACGGCCGCACCTACGCCGTCGGCGTGAAGGTGGCACTGTGAGGGCCGCGCTGCTCTGCACGGCAATGGCGCTGGTGCTCGGTGCCTGTCACCCGGCACCGCGGTCGGCGACGCCGCCGACCGCCGCCGATCTTGCCGAAGGCGCCACCGCCGCGCCGCCGAAGTTGGTGGCGGAAGCCTTCCTGACCCCGATGACGCCGGCCGACAACATCGATTCGCCGGCCAGCTGGCGCGGCGCCGACGGCCAGCTGTGGCTGATCGCCACCGCCAAGGCCACCGACAAGCTGGTGGTCTATGACGGCCAGACCGGCAAACACCTGCGTGACATCGGCAGCACCGGCACGGCATTGGGCCAGTTCGATCGCCCCAACGGCATCGCCGTGCAGGACGATCTGCTGTTCATCGTCGAGCGCGACAACCACCGCGTGCAGGTGCTGCAGTTGCCGGACTTCAAGCCGCTGGGTGTGTTCGCGGGCAACGATCTGCGCAAGCCTTATGGCCTGTGGGTGAACCCTGTGCAGGGCGGCTATGACCTGTATGTCACCGATTCCTACGACGATGGCGAGGATGCGGCCGGCAACGACATCCTGCCGGCGCTGGAGCGCTTGAACGAGCGCGTGCGCCGCTATCACGTCAGCATTGAGGGCGGCACGGTGCAGGCAAAGCTGGTGCGCAGCATCGGCGACAGCTCGCCCAAGGGCGCATTGCGCGTGGTTGAGTCGATCTGGGGCGATCCGGCCAACGACCGTCTGCTGATTGCCGAGGAAGATGAAACCTACGCCAGCGAGTTCAAGGTCTACAACCTGGCCGGTGATTTCAGCGGTCAGACCTTTGGCCGTGGCCTGTTCCAGGCGCAGGCCGAAGGCGTGATGTTGCGCACCTGCGGCGATGGCGGCTGGTGGATCACCACCGAGCAGGGGAAGCAGCGCAGCACCTTCCATCTGTTCGATCGAAAGACGTTGGCGCCGGTGGGCTCGTTCCATGGCAATACCGTGGCCAACACCGACGGTATCTGGAACAGCCAGCAGGTCTCGGCGCGCTTCCCGCAGGGCGCCTTGTACGCGGTGCATGACGATCAGGGCGTGGTGGCCTTCGATTGGCGTGACATCGCCACGGCGTTGTCGCTGCCGCAGGACTGCAGCAAGTGAGGGCCCAGCGTGTGAGCCAGCGGCTGTTATTGGCTGCCCTGATCGGCGCAGCTTTGAGCGGCGCGGCTGGAGCGGTGGGGGCAGCTCCAGCCGCCGAGCCCAATACGCAGGTGCCGGCGGGTAGCCAGCACTATGCGGCCAGTGGCTTCCCGGATCGCATCGTCGCCTCCCCGGCACAGGACGCAAGCAGCGGTTTTGCGGTGGCATGGCGTACCGCACCGCTGGCGCAGCCGCCGGTGCTGGAGCTGGCCGTGGCCGGTGATTCGCCGGACATGGGTCAAGTGCGGCAGCTGCGCGCAAGCAGCCAGGCCTTGCAGACCGAGAACGGCAACAGCCAGCATCATCGTGCCGTCATCGATGGTCTGCAGGCCGACACCCTGTATGCCTATCGCGTGCAGGGGCAGGGCACCTGGAGCGCGTGGCAGCACTTCCGCACGGCCGCTGCGGCGGGCGAGCCGCTGACCGTGCTGTACTTCGGCGATACCCAGAACAAGAACCTCAGTCATGTCAGCCGGGTCATTCGCCAAGGCTGGCAGACCGCGCCGGATGCGCGGCTGACCCTGTTTGCCGGCGATCTGGTCAGCGGTGGCGATGGCGAGGATGACAACGAGTGGGGCGAGTGGTTCGCCGCCGGCGGCTGGCTGTTGCCGGGTATGGCGATCGCCCCGGCGGCCGGCAACCACGAGTACTTCGAGGAATTCGAAGACACGCCGCAGGAGCGGCGGGTGCTCGGCAAGCACTGGCCGGTGACCTTCGCACTGCCGGCCAATGGCGCTGCCGCCACCGCCAGCACGACCTACTGGTTCGACTATCAGGGCCTGCGCGTGGTGGTGTTGGATGGCACCTCGGCGCTGGATCTGGGCACCGCCAAGGCGCAGGCAAGCTGGCTGCAGAAGGTATTGGAGGACAGCGCGCAGGTGTGGAATATCGTGGTCGTGCACCAGCCGCTGTATCCGCTGCGTGCAGAACGCGATACCTCGGTACTTGCCAGCGAGATCCGTCCGGTCCTGCAGCAGCACAAGGTGGATCTGGTGCTGCAGGGCCACGACCACACCTACGGCCGCCGCGCCGACGACGGAGCCGCCTTGCCGCAGTACATCTCATCGGTGGCCGGCCCCAAGCAGTACCGGCTGTCGCCGCAGGCGCGTGCGACGATGAAGCCCACTGCCGAGGACACGCAGTTGTTCCAGGTATTGCGGCTGGACGACAAGGGCCTACGCTACGAAGCGCGTACCGCTACCGGCCGCCTGTATGACGCGTTCCAGATCAGCCGTGACGCACAGGGCGGCAAGCACTTCAGCGAGATCACCGACGGGCGCATTCCACAACGCGATTGCCCGCGGCCGCTCTCGCCGAAGGGCCGCGATGACCGGTGTTGGGAATGAACCGATGAGCCGCGTGCTGATGCGTGTGGGTGCGATGTTGCTGGCCACGGTTTCGCCGCTGTTGGCCGGCGCGCAGGTGCTGCATCCGTTTGCATTGCCGCAAGCGGAGAACGCCCCGCAGGAAGTGCTGCTGGCGGTGGAAATCCCCGCCGGTGGCGCGATCAAGTATGAGTTCGGCGCGCATGGCGAACTGCAGGTGGACCGTTTCCTGTCGATGCCGGTGGCTTACCCGGCCAATTACGGGGCAATGCCACAGACCCTGGCCGGCGATGGAGATCCGCTGGATGCGCTGGTGCTGACCCGCTTTCCGGTCCAGGCCGGTGCGGTGCTGCGATTCCGGCCGGTGGCGGTGCTGCGGATGCGCGACAAGGGCCAGGCCGATGAGAAAATCCTCGGGGTGCCGGTAGATGCCGTTGATCCAACCTATGCCAAGGTCCACGACCTGGATGACCTGCCGGCGATGGAAGTCCAACGCATCGAGGCGTTCTTCCGCAGCTACAAGCAGTTGCCGGGTGGGGCGGACATCCAGCTCAACGGCTGGGGCGATGCGGCGCAGGCGCGGCAGGTGATCGATCAGGCGATGGCCGGCTATCGCGCCCAGGGCAGGCCCTGAGTATCGACCTGCTTCACGGCTGTGCCTTTGGCTTGCCCCTATAATGAACGCGGATTTGTCCCGATGTGTCATCGCGCGCGTGCCGCAGTTGCGGGCGTTGGGTGATGGCAACTGGAAGCAATGACGGCCCGGCCACGGGGTTGGCTGGGCGATCACGGCGGGCTGTCGTCAGAGGCAGGTGCCCAATCAAGGAGGGTGGTCATGCGCATTATGGGTAAGGCTTGGAGCAAGGTGGCCGTAGCGGCCATGTTGGTTGCATTGTCAGCGGGAGCCGCGGCGGCACCGCCGTTGGAGGAAGAATTCGTCAACCCCAGCGAAGTGCTGTTCGAGGGCGGCAAGGCTTACGCCGATGCTGGCGGTGGGCGCATGGAGCAGCTGCACAGCCGCAAGCAGGGTGGCGAGACGGTGTATTACCGTCTGGTTCGCTATGACAACGAAAACGGCTATGTGGACAACGACGGTACGCCGGCGTTGGCGCAGAACTTCCAGAGCGAATCCAGTATCGGCGCCACGCCATACCGCTATTTTGGCTCCGGCCATTTTTCGCGTCCGGATTTCTACAACAGCCCGTACAACCGCGACGCCCGCCAGCGTTATTCGGGCCCGGGTTACTTCGGCAGCTGCAGCCGCTATGACGGCTGCAAGGAAGTACAGATCGTACCGTTGTGGCCGTATTACCGCGGTTACTGAGTTTGCCGGCAGCGCATCGCCGGCAGGCGGCCTGATCGATGGATGTCACAACAGCAACGGCGCCTTCATTGGCGCCGTTGCTGTTTATTGGGGCGCAACTCAGGCGCTGAGCGCTTCGACGATGCGCAGCTTGGGGTGGGCCTTGGAACGCTGCTGGTATTCCTGCTCGATATCGGCCAGGCGCTTGGCGTTTGGGCATTGCAGCAGCATGTAGTTGGCGTCGAAGTTGAGCTTGGCGACCAGGAAGTCGATGAAAACACGCACCTTCGGCGACACCAGGCGGCCACCGGCAAAGACCGCGTTGAAGTCGTAGTTCGGGCCGGTCCAGCCCGGCAGCACGCGCCGCACCAGGCCGGCTTCGACAAAGGGCTTGGCCATCACGTCGCTGCTCAGCACCAGGCCTTCGCCGGCGACCATGGGTGCGTTCAGTGCTGAAGGGTCGTTGGCCAGCAGCAGGGGATTGACGGTGAACTCACGCATGTCACCGCCGTGCTCGGCCAAGGCCCAGGTGAAACGCTGGTTCTGGCCGTGTTGCGGCTTGCGCACTGCCAAGGTGCGGTGGAATTGCAGTTCATCCGGGTGCTGCGGTTCACCGTGCAGGTCGATGTAGGCCGGGCTGGCGAATACCTGGGTGCGCAGGCTGCCCAGCTTGCGCGCGATCAGGTTGGAGTCGGGCAGCGGGCCGACCCGTAGCGCCATATCCACTTCACCGCTGATCAGGTCCATGGCTTCGTTGCCCAGGTGCATGTCCACGCGGATGTCCGGGTAGGCACTCTGGAACTGGCCCAGCAGTGGCGCAATCCAGCTTGTGCCAATCGAATACGGAACGGTGAAACGCAACCATCCGCGCGGCCCCGACTGCAGCTGGCTGACGGCACTCTCGGCCTGGTCCAGCTCGCGGGCGATACGTTGGCAATGCTCGTAGTAGACGGTGCCGGCTTCGGTCAGGCCGAGGCGGCGCGTGGTCCGGTGCAGCAGGCGCGCACCCAGGCGGGTTTCCAACTCCTGCACCTTGCGGCTGACCGTGGTCTTGGGCTGGCCGAGCAGGCGCGCGGCAGCGGTGAAGCTGCCCTGTTCGACAACTTTGACGAAGATCAGGGTGTCGTTGAGATCATTGGCCATGGGAGAACCCTAGCGGCAGCGGAATTGTGCCGGCGACGGGATGATTATTCCCTTGAATTCGTACTAATCAAGTATGGATTTGAGGCCTACCTTGTACGCCTGTGTTCACGACGGACAAGTTGCCATGCGTATGCGCTCCCCATTGACCCTGCCTACGCCCCGCCGCGAACCCAGGTACAGCAATGTTCTGCGTGCAGGGATGACAGGCAATCGCTTGAATCCACTGCAGTTTGAAGCCCTGTCGGATGTCGCCACGGGGCTGCCTTCGGCGCACTCGAAAGGACCAGTAGCCGGCCTCCTGCGCACGCTGCTGCGCGCCGTTGTCCCATGGATGGTCCAAAAATTTCCGCGGGCGGGACAGTGATGCGCACTTTCCGCACAAGGTTTTCGCAACTTCCCGCAGTGCAGCGCAAACGCCCGCGCGATCCGGCGCCGGCGCTGCGATGTCGAAGCTGACGCTGTTGTCCTTCTGTCCCCTGATTACCTCCCCCCTTGGAGAATGAAATGAAAGGTATTTCGCAATCACCAGTGCTTCGACGTGCCGCGCTGGCCAGCATGTCGGCATTGACCCTGGCCGTGCTTGCCGCCTGCAGTGGCGGCCACGCAGAAAACGCCGCACCGCCGCCGCCCGAAGTCAGCGTCGCGCCGGTGCTGATCAAGCAGATCTCCCAGTGGGACGAATTCAGCGGCCGCGTGGAGGCGGTGCAGAGCGTGGAACTGCGCCCACGCGTCTCCGGCTATATCGACAAGGTCAACTATGTCGAAGGCGAGGAGGTGAAGAAGGGCGACGTGCTGTTCACCATCGACGCGCGCAGCTACCAGGCCGAATTCAACCGCGCCCAGGCCGAGTTGAACCGCGCACGCACCCAGGCCACGCTGGCCCGCAGTGAATCCGAACGCGCGCGTCGCCTGGCCGAACAGCAGGCCATCGCCACGGAAACCGCCGAGCAGCGCCGGGCCAGCGCCGATCAGGCCGGTGCGCAGGTGCAGGCGGCGCAGGCCGCTTTGGATGCCGCGCGGCTCAACTTGGAGTTCACCCAGGTGCGCGCGCCGATCAACGGCCGCGCCGGGCGCGCGATGGTCACCGCCGGTAACCTGGTCACCGCAGGCGACGCCGCCAGTGTGCTGACCACGCTGGTGTCGCTGGATACGGTGCACGTCTATTTCGACGCCGACGAATCCACCTACCTGCGTTACGCGCAGATGGCACGCGACGGCGAGCGCCCGAGCGAGCGCGACCAGGCCCTGCCGGTAAAGGTTGGCCTGAGCGGTGAGGACGGCTTCCCGCACGAAGGCAAGGTCGACTTCCTCGACAACCAGGTGACCCGCAGCACCGGCACCATCCGCGTGCGTGCGCTGCTGGAAAACAGCAACCGCGAGTTCACCCCCGGCCTGTTCGCACGCGTGCGGCTGCTGGGCAGCGGGCAGTTCCAGGCTGTGCTGGTGGACGACAAGGCAGTGCTGACCGACCAGGACCGCAAGTACGTCTACGTGCTGGACAAGGACGGCAAATCGGAACGGCGTGACGTGCAGCTTGGCCGCAACGCCGAAGGCCTGCGCATCGTCGAACACGGCCTTGCCGCTGGCGACAAGGTCATCGTCGACGGCGTGCAGAAGGTGTTCATGCCCGGCATGCCGGTGCAGGCCAAGCCGGTGCCCATGCAACGGGCCGCCGCCGCACCTCCGCAGGCCGTGAGCAGCATCAACTAAGCCGCCAACCACGTTTGCCGGCGCGGCTGCCGGCCGTCGCTGTCTGCGCCCTTGCGGGTGCGGGCAGGGCGACTGCAGCCCGGCGCCGGCTCTCCAAGGAATTCCCCATGGACTTTTCCAAGTTTTTCATCGACAGACCGATCTTCGCGGCGGTGTTGTCGATCATGATTTTCGCTGCCGGGCTGGTCAGCATTCCGTTCCTGCCCATCGGTGAATTTCCCGACGTGGTGCCGCCATCGGTGGTGGTGCGCACCGTCTACCCGGGTGCCAACCCGAAGGTGATTGCCGAGACCGTGGCCACGCCACTGGAAGAAGCCATCAACGGCGTCGAAGGCATGATGTACTTCAAGTCGGTGGCCGGCTCCGACGGCGTGCTGCAGATGACCATCACCTTCCGTCCCGGCACCGATCCGGACGAGGCTGCGGTGAAGGTGCAGAACCGCGTAGCGCAGGCGCTGGCGCGTCTGCCTGAGGATGTGCGGCGCCAGGGTGTGACCACCCAGAAGCAGTCGCCGACCTTCCTGATGGTCGTGCACCTGACCTCGCCAAAGGGTACCTACGACACCTTGTACCTGCGCAACTACGCACGCCTGCACGTCAAGGATGGGCTGGCCCGCATTCCCGGCGTCGGCGATGCACAGATCTTCGGTGGCGGTGACTACGCCATGCGTGCCTGGCTGGATCCGGAAAAGGTGGCCTCACGCGGCTTGACCGCCAGCGATGTGGTGCGGGCGATGCGCGAGCAGAACGTGCAGGTCTCGGCTGGCCAGCTCGGTGCCGAGCCGATGCCCAACAGCCAGTTCCTTACCCTGATCAATGCACAGGGGCGCCTGCGCAGCGAGCAGGAGTTCAGTGACATCGTGCTCAAGAGCGGTGCCGACGGCGAAGTGGTGCGGCTGTCGGATGTGGCACGCATCGAGCTGGGTGCGGGCGACTACACCATGCGTTCGCAGCTGGATGGCAAGAACGCCGTCGGCATCGGCATCTTCCAGTCGCCCGGTGCCAATGCGCTGGATATCCGCGACGCGGTGATCGGCCAGATGGACGAGCTGCAGAAGAGCTTCCCGGCCGACGTGAAGTACGAAGCGGTTTACGACACCACCATCTTCGTGCGTGATTCGGTCAAGGCTGTGATAAGCACGCTGCTGGAGGCAATCGCGCTGGTGGTGCTGGTGGTGATCCTGTTCCTGCAGACCTGGCGCGCATCGATCATTCCGCTGATCGCGGTGCCGGTGTCGGTGGTGGGCACGTTCGCGGCGTTGTACCTGCTGGGCTTCTCGATCAATACGCTGAGCCTGTTCGGGCTGGTGCTCGCCATCGGCATCGTGGTCGATGACGCGATCGTGGTGGTGGAAAACGTCGAACGCAACATCGAGGAAGGCCTGTCGCCAACCGCCGCCGCGCACCAGGCAATGAAGGAAGTTTCCGGTCCGATCGTGGCGATCGCGCTGGTGCTGTGTGCGGTGTTCGTGCCGATGGCCTTCCTGTCGGGCGTCACCGGCCAGTTCTACAAGCAGTTCGCGGTAACCATTGCCATCTCCACGGTGATCTCGGCGATCAACTCGCTGACCCTGTCGCCGGCGCTGGCAGCACGTCTGCTCAAGCCGCACGGTGCGGCCAAGGATGCACCGAGCCGGGTGATCGACAAGCTGTTCGGCTGGATATTCCGTCCGTTCAACCGCTTCTTCAAGACCAGCTCGGAGAAGTATGAGCGCAGCGTCGCGTCGATTCTTGGCCGTCGCGGTGCAGTGTTCGTGGTCTATGCGGTGTTGCTGGTGGGTACCGGGCTGATCTTCAAGCTGGTGCCGCCGGGCTTCATTCCCACCCAGGACAAGCTGTACCTGATCGCCGGTGTGAAGCTGCCGGAAGGTTCCTCGGTTGCGCGTACCGATGCAATGTTGCGCAAGGTGGCAAAGATCGCCCAGGAAACCGAGGGTGTCGCCCACACCATTTCCTTCCCCGGCTTGAATGCCCTGCAGTTCACCAATACGCCGAACACCGGTGTGGCCTTCATTCCGCTCAAGCCTTTCAGTGAACGCCACGGCCGTACCGCCGCGCAGATCAATGCCGAGATCAACCAGAAGATCGCCGGCCTCAAGGAGGGCTTCTCCTTCTCGATGATGCCGCCGCCGATCCTGGGCCTGGGCAACGGCAACGGCTACCAGATGTTCATCGAGGACCGTGGCAACCTGGGTTACGGCGCATTGCAGAATGCGTTGCAGGGCATGCAGGGTGCAGTGTCGCAGACCCCGGGCATGGCCTATCCGATCACCAGCTACCAGGCCAACGTGCCGCAGCTGGACGCGGAGGTTGACCGGGTCAAGGCCAAGGCGCAGGGCGTGCAGCTGACCGAGTTGTTCGACACGCTGCAGACCTACCTGGGTTCGGCGTACATCAACGACTTCAACCAGTTCGGGCGTACCTGGCAGGTGATCGCGCAGGCCGATGGCCAGTTCCGTGACAGCGTGGAAGACATCGGCAGGCTGCGTACCCGCAACGACCGCGGCGAGATGGTGCCGATTGGCTCGATGGTCACCATCAAGGAAACCTATGGCCCGGACCCGGTGCTGCGCTTCAATGGTTACCCGGCGGCCGATCTGGCCGGTGAAGCGGACCCGCGCATGCTGTCCTCGGCGCAGGCCATGACCAAGCTCACCGAAATCGCAGGGCAGGTGTTGCCGGCCGGCATGGTGACCGAATGGACCGACCTGAGCTACCAGCAGGCCACCCAGGGCAAGGCTGCCTTCATCGTGTTCCCGGTGTCGATCCTGCTGGCCTTCCTGGTATTGGCGGCGCTGTACGAGAGCTGGTCGTTGCCACTGGCGGTGATCCTGATCGTACCGATGACCTTGCTGTCGGCCTTGTTCGGCGTATGGATGACCGGCGGTGACAACAATGTGTTCGTGCAGGTGGGCTTGGTGGTGCTGATGGGTCTGGCATGTAAGAACGCCATCCTGATTGTCGAGTTCGCCCGCGAGCTGGAGATGGGCGGCAAGGGCATCGTCGAGGCCGCACTTGAAGCCTGTCGCCTGCGCTTGCGGCCGATCGTGATGACCTCCATCGCCTTCATCGCCGGCACCGTGCCGCTGGTGTTCTCGCATGGCGCAGGTGCCGAGGTGCGCTCGGTAACGGGTATCACGGTGTTCGCCGGCATGTTGGGCGTGACCTTGTTCGGCCTGTTCCTGACCCCGGTGTTCTATGTGGCATTGCGCAAGTTCATGTCGCGCCATGGCCATAGCAAGCTGGTCCAGCACGGTGAATCAACCCTGCATCACTGAGGCCGGATAAGCGGCAGCGGGAGGCGGTAGTTATCTGCCTCCCGCGCCATTCGGCCACGACTGGAATGCTGCTGCGGCATGACCCAGTTCCGCGCGGCATCAACTCATTCCCCAAGGGACAAGCAATGAACAACCCAAGCACAAAAATCGCACTGGTCACCGGCGCCACCCGAGGCATCGGGCTTGAGACCGTGCGCCAGCTGGCCAGCGCAGGCGTGCATACGCTGCTGGCCGGGCGCAACTATCAGGCTGCCGTTGCACGCACGCTGGAACTGCAGGCCGAAGGCCTGCCGGTGGAGGCAATACAGCTCGACGTAAATGATCCGGACAGCATCGCGGTGGCGTTTGAACATGTGCAGCAGCGGCATGGTCGCCTGGATATCCTGGTCAACAATGCCGGCGTGTTGATCGATGACCTGAAGCAAGGCGCCAGCGGGCAGTCGCAGGCGGTCTGGCGCAGTACCTTCGATACCAACCTGTTCGCCGTGGTTGAAGTAACCGTGTCCTTGCTGCCACTGCTGCGCCAGGCACCGGCCGGCCGCATCGTCAATGTGTCCAGCATCCTGGCTTCGCTGACCCTGC
Source organism: Stenotrophomonas sp. STEN240 (assembly GCF_056756175.1). Classification (NCBI taxonomy): domain Bacteria; kingdom Pseudomonadati; phylum Pseudomonadota; class Gammaproteobacteria; order Lysobacterales; family Lysobacteraceae; genus Stenotrophomonas; species Stenotrophomonas sp. STEN240. Next base: position 23,574 of record NZ_JBRRBO010000012.1, read on the forward strand.
ATGCGCAGCCGGGCTCAGCGATCTACGGTTTCCTGGCGCCGGCCTACAACGCTTCCAAGAGCGCGCTCAATGCTTGGACGTTGCAGTTGGCACATGAACTGCGCCACAGCCCGATCAAGGTCAACGCGGTGCACCCGGGTTACGTCAAGACCGACATGAACGCTGGTCAGGGTGAAATGGACGTGGCCGAGGGTGCACGTACCAGCGTAGCCATGGCGCTGATCGGCGCTGATGGCCCGACCGGAAGTTTCAGCTACCTGGGTGAGGTGCTGCCATGGTAACGCGCATTCTGGTAACCGCGATGGCGAGCGCTCTGCTGGCCGGCTGCATGACCGTTGGCCCGGATTACAAGGCACCGCCCATGCAGCCGGTAAGCCTGCACGGCGCAAGCGACGCTGCATTCTCTGTCGAAACGCCGGTGGCGAGCTGGTGGGCGCAGTTTGGTGACCCGGTATTGGAGCAGCTGGTGCACGACGCGCTAGGCGACAATCTGGACCTGCAGATTGGTTTGGCACGGGTACGTGCGGCGCGTTCAGTCTTCGTCGAGAAGCGTCTGGACCAGCTGCCGCACGTCACCGCAGGCGGCAGTCAGGATCGACGCATGCAGCCCGATCCATTGGTCGGCGGCGAGCGCGTCTTTACCGAAACCTACCAGCTCGGCTTCGATGCAGGCTGGGAACTGGATCTGTTCGGCAGGCAGCGGCGTGCGGCCGAAGCGGCACGCGCCGATCTGGGCGCCGAGCGTGACAGTCTGGCCGATGCGCAGGTGATGGTGGCTGCCGAGGTGGCGCGCAATTACTTCGAGCTGCGTGGCTCGCAGAAGCGGATTGCGGTCGCCCGCGACACCCTGGTCAATCTGCACGAGACCCAGCGCTTGACCGAAACCCGGCTCGAGCTCGGCGCAGGCAGCGAACTGGATGTGCAGAGCAGCCGCGCGCGCTTGAAGGCGATCGAAGCAAATATTCCACTGCTTGAAGTTGCCGAAGTGCAGTCGCGTCACCGTCTGGCAGTGTTGCTGGGGCAGCGTCCGGGCACGTTGGATGCACTGCTGCAGCCGCGCGAGATACCCGCGTTCGCCAAGGCCTTGCCCTTGGGTGATACCAGTGACCTGCTGCGCCAGCGTGCCGATGTACGGATGGCCGAGCGCCGCCTGGCTGCCGCAACCGCGCGGGTGGGCGTGGCCACCGCGGATCTGTTTCCCCGCATCAGCCTGAGTGGCTTCGTCGGCTTTCTCGGTGGCAATGCCAATGGTCTGGTCAACGGCAACAACAAGGCGTGGTCGTTGACGCCATCGATCAGCTGGGCAGCGTTCGATTTCGGCACGGTACGTGCGCGCCTGCGCGCCAGCAAGGCGCAGGCCGATGGTGCCGCTGCCGAGTATGAGAAGGCGGTGCTGCTGGCGCTGGAGGATACCGAGAATGCGTTGACGCGCTACGCCAAGGAGCAGGCGCGCCTGCGCATCGTGGTGGACCAGGCCGAAGCTGCCGGCCGCGCGGCAGCACTGGCCGAGTTGCAATACCGCGAGGGCTCGGAGGATTTCCTGGCCTTGCTGGATGCACAGCGCAACAAGCTGCAGGCCGACGACGCACTGGCGCAGGCGCAGGCCTCGGTCAATGTTGGCGTGGTCGGGATTTACAAGGCGCTGGGCGGCGACAGCCGGCCCTCGTCTGCAGTGGCAACCGCCAGCGTGGGCGCGACCAAGGGCTAGTGCTCGCGCTCGGCGGTGATGGGCGGCTGCCTGCGGCACCATGGGGCAGGCAGCCGCAGGCGCGCTAGGCGTGCGCGCTTGCTTGTGGTTGATGCTTTGAGAGTTCTGGCGCTTGCCGGTAGTTAAGAGGCGCTATTCGCCAAACCGGCGCCGATTGGCAACACCATCATTGTTCCGCGCCGCTGAGCGAAGGCGCGCCGGCGCTGTGTTGCTTGAGAAACAAAAAGGCGGCCGTGGCCGCCTTTTTGCTTTTACTCTTGCTTTGCTTTTGCTCGTGCGCAGATCAGGCAGCGTTGGCCTGTTCGCGGCGCGGGCCTTCGCGTAGTGCGCGGCCGACCATGTCGACCAGCACGTCCAGCTCTTCTTCATCCATGCCGAAATGCGGGGTGAAGCGCAGCGAGTTCTCGCCGCCGTGGATGACATTGACGCCGTGCATGCGCAGCCACTCTTCGGTGGAGCCGGCGCCGTAGCACTTGAACTGCGGTGCCAGTTCGCAGGAGAACAGCAGGCCGGTGCCTTGCACCTTGGTGATCAGGCCGCCGAGCTTGTCCTTGAGTGCTTCCAGTTTCTGCACGGCCTGCTCGCCGCGCAGGCGGATGTTCTGGCGCACTTCCGGCGACAACCGGGCGAGGGTGGCGCAGGCCACGTCCAGCGCACGCGGGTTGGTGGTCATGGTGTTGCCGTACACGCCCTTGCGGTAGAGCTTGGCGGCGTGTTCGGTCACGGCCAATACCGACAGCGGGAACTGCGCGCCGTTCAAGGCCTTGGAATAGGTCTCCATGTCCGGCGGGTCCAGCGTTTTGTAGCCCGGGTAGTCGACGAAGGACAACGTGCCGTGCGCGCGCAGTGCGGCCTGGATGGAGTCGATCAGCAACAGACTGCCGTGCTCGCGGGTCAGCTCGCGGACCAGCTTGTAGAAGCTGGCCGGCACCGCGCGGCCCGGGTCGCCTTCGCCCATGACCGGCTCCAGGAATACCGCCTCGATGAACCAGTTGTTGCTCTTGGCATCGGCGAACACCTTGCGCATCGCCGCTTCGTCGTACGGTGCAACGGTGATGACGCTGTTTTCGCCGCGGTAGCTGGCCAGGTGCTGGTCATAGGCCTTGCGGCTGGAATCGGAGTACAGCGCCGGCCGATCGGTGCGGCCATGGAAGCTGCCCTTGATCACCACGCGCTTGATGGTTGCGCCGGCATGTGGAGCACCCGGGTCGGTCTGCAGCTTGGCATTGATATCGGCAATACGTGCAGCCAGGCCGACGGCCTCGGAACCGGAGTTCAAACACATGAAGTGCGAGAACGGGCAGCCGCCACGGCTGTGCCCGATTTCCTTGCGCATGGCCTGCACGAAGCGGCGCTGGGCAAGGCTGGGCGTCATGATGTTGGCCATCACCTGCGGCTTGGCCGCTGCGGCCATCACATCGGCCGGGGTGTGGCCGAAGCCGAGCATGCCGTAGCCGCCGGCGTCGTACAGCACCGCGCCCTTGAGCGAGATCACCCACGGGCCGCTGGCGGCCAGGGCGATGTAGGGGACGATGGCGTCGTCGGCATAGAAATTGACGAAGCCGGCCTGCATGGCGTCGATCTGGTCTTTCTCGTCCAGATCCAGCAGATCGGCGGCTTCGGCCTTGATCCGGGTGTATTCGCTGGCAGCGGCCTGGATGGCGGCTGCCAGGTCGGGATGAGCAGCGGCCAGGCGTTCAACGCTGGCGTCGTCCAGGCCTGTGGTCAGGCGGCTGCCGGCGTGCGCGCGAAGCGGGGCGAGGGGGCCGAGTACGGTCATGCTCATCTCCAGAAGTTTCTTGTATATACCCATTATGTGGAGATTCTGGTCATATGGCAGCTATGATCTCGACATATTTTCGGGTAATTTCGTCGAATCGACGAAGTTGGTGAGCAATGTGAATATTTCCCCCGCCGACGAGCGCCTGTTATCCGTATTGCGCGAGGACGCCCGCGCCTCCACCGCGCAGATCGCCCGCCGGCTGGGGCTGTCGCGCACAACGGTACAGAGCCGCATCGACAGGCTGGAACAGCTGGGGGTGATTGCCGGTTACACGGTGCGTACCCATGAGGACTACGAACAAGGCCAGGTGCGCTCACACGTATTGATCACGGTGCTGCCGAAGAAGATGCCGGCCGTGGTCAAGGCGCTGCGGGACATCGCCGAGGTGCGTTCGCTGCATTCGGTCAGCGGCAACCACGATCTGATCGCGATGGTGGTGGTGGGCGGAGTCAGTGAGATGGATGTGGTGACTGACGCCATCGGTGCGATTGACGGGGTGGAGCGGACCAACAGCGCGATCATTCTTTCGACCAAGTTTGAGCGCTGAACGGACGCGGCATGGGCGGCGGTTGTTGGTGGCAATGAACACACCACCGTCCAAATACCGGGCTGCTGGCCGCCGGGAGCTACAATAGCCGGCTCCCCGTACGAAGTTCCGGCCTTGAAGAAGTCCGATTTCACCTATGACCTGCCTGAGGAATTGATCGCCCAGGCACCATTGGCCGAGCGTTCGGCCAGCCGTCTGTTGCTGGTGCCGCCAGCACCAGGCGCTTTCGACGACCGCCATATCAGTGATCTGCCGGATCTGCTGCAGCCCGGTGACCTGCTGGTGTTCAACGACACCCGTGTCATCCCGGCGCGCCTGTTCGGGCAGAAGGCCAGTGGCGGCCGCGTCGAAATCCTGATCGAGCGCCTGTTGGGCGGCCAGCAGGCGCGTGCGCAGATTGGCGCCAGCAAATCGCCCAAGCCCGGCAGCCTCATCCAGCTGGATGCCGGCGGCGAAGCCGAAGTGCTGGGCCGCGATGGCGAGTTCTACGTGCTGCGTTTCGACATCCCCGAGGCGCTGGAGTCCTGGCTGGTGCATGAAGGCCGGCTACCGCTGCCGCCCTATATCCACCGCGAACCCGGCGCCGATGATCGCGAGCGTTACCAGACCGTGTTCGCCAGGCAGGTAGGTGCGGTGGCCGCGCCCACTGCCGGTCTGCATTTCGACGAACCGCTGCTGGCGCGCCTGCGCGAGGGCGGCGTGCAGTTCGGCCATATCACCCTGCACGTGGGTGCCGGCACGTTCCAGCCGGTGCGGGTGGATGACCTGTCCCAGCATGTGATGCACCGCGAATGGCTCAATGTTGGCGCCGAATTGGTCGAGCAGGTGCGCCGTACCCGTGCTGCCGGTGGCCGCGTGATCGGCGTCGGTACCACCGTGGTGAGGGCGCTGGAGAGCGCCATGCGCGAGGGCGAGCTGCATCCTTATGCCGGCGAAACCCAGATCTTCATCACGCCGGGTTACCGCATCCGCAGCGTCGATGCGATGGTCACCAACTTCCATCTGCCGGAGAGCACCTTGCTGATGATGATCAGTGCGTTTGCCGGCAAGGCGCGGGTGTTCGAAGCCTATGCGCATGCAATCGTGCACAGGTACCGCTTCTTCAGTTATGGCGATGCGATGCTGCTGTTCCCGGCGGGCGAGGGTGCGGCGGATTGACGCAGTGCAGGGAGGGATCAAATGAGATAGATTCTCATTTGATCCGTTTCCGGCCATGGTGGTCGGTTCCGACGACCACTTCCGGAGTAATCCATGCGTCATCCGAAGCGTGCCGCCGGCCATCTGGCTGCCCTGTGTTCCCTCGTCCTGCTTGGCGCCTGCGCCAAGACCGGTGACAACCCTGCCTCTGCCGCCGCGCCGCAGAAAGCTACCGCCGCTGGTGAGGTCAACCTCTACACCACGCGCGAACCCGCCCTGGTCCAGCCGCTGCTGGATGCCTTCACCGCCGATACCGGCATCAAGGTCAACACGGTATTGCTGAAAGACGGTTTGACCGAGCGCCTCGCTGCCGAAGGCGAACGTTCACCCGCCGACGTGCTGATGACGGTGGACACCGGCCGGCTGCTCGACGTGGTCGAAGCCGGCCACACCCAGGCGATCAAGTCAGCGGTGCTGGAGGCTGCAATCCCGACGCATCTGCGCTCGCCGGATGGGCAGTGGTTTGCATTGTCGCTGCGTGACCGGGTGGTCTACGCCGACAAGGATCTGGACCTGAGCGGCTTCACTTATGAGAACCTGGCCGACCCCAAGTGGAAGGGACGGGTCTGCATCCGTTCCGGCCAGCACCCGTACAACACCAGCCTGTTCGCGGCGATGATCGCGCACGATGGCGCGGAAAAGACCGAAGCATGGTTGCGTGGCGTCAAGGCCAACCTGGCGCGCAAGGCTGCGGGCGGTGACCGCGACGTGGCCCGCGACATTCTTGCCGGTATCTGCGATATCGGCGTTGCCAATGCGTATTACGTCGGCCGCATGAAGAATGCCGAGGAAGGCTCCGAACAGCGCAGCTGGGGCGATGCCATCCAGGTAGTGCGGCCGGTGTTTGCCAGCGCTGCCGATACCGGCACGCACGTCAACATCTCCGGCGCCGCCGTCGCCCGCCATGCCCCCAATCACGACAACGCGGTCAAGCTGCTGGAGTATCTGGTCAGCGACAGCTCGCAGAGCCTGTACGCCCGTGCCAACTACGAATATCCGGTGAAGCCGGGCGTGGCGCTGGATCCTGTGGTGGCAAGCTTCGGCCCGATGAAGGTGGACCCGTTGCCGCTGGCCGAGGTGGTAGCCAACCGCAAGCTGGCCAGCGAGCTGGTGGACAAGGTCGGCTTCGATAACTGACCCTGCGGGTTCCCGACAGGCCGGCGCCGCCACAACGGGGCCGGCCTGTTGCTTTGTGATGGATAGTGCTTGATGACGTGGCGATGGAATCCGTGGCTGCTGGGCGCGGTAGCGGTGGCAGCACTGATGCTGGCACCGGTACTGGGGTTGGCGTGGGCCGCCAGCGATGGCAGTGCCGGGCTGTGGGCACACCTGTGGGCCAATGTGCTGCCGACGGCCTTGTTCAATACCGGCCTGTTGCTGCTGGGGGTGGGCGTGCTGGTCTGTGTGCTGGGCACCGGCAGTGCCTGGCTGGTGACCGCCTTTACATTCCCCGGGCGCAGGCTGTTGAGTTGGGCCTTGCTGCTGCCGCTGGCCGTGCCGACCTATATCGCTGCCTTCGCCTATCTGGATGTCCTGCACCCGTTGGGCCCGGTGCAGGGGCTTGTCCGTGACCTGCTCGGTTACGACAGTCCGCGCCAGTTCCGGTTGCCGGACATCCGCCATCTCGGCGGCTGCATCGTGCTGCTGGGTTTCGTGCTCTATCCGTATGTGTACCTGACCACCCGCGCCCTGTTCATGACCCAGGCCGCCGGCTTGCTGGAAGCGGCGCGCAGCCTCGGTGCCACGCCCCTGCAGGTGTTCTGGCGGGTGGCCTTGCCATTGGCGCGGCCGGCGATTGCGGTAGGTGTGGCCTTGGCCTTGCTGGAAACCCTCAACGATATCGGCGCCTCCGAATTCCTCGGCGTGCAGACGCTTACCGTGTCCATCTACACCACCTGGGTCAGCCGTGGTGATCTGGCTGGAGCGGCGCAGATCGCCTTGGCGATGCTGCTGGTGGTGGCCTTGTTGCTGGCCTTGGAACGGCATGGGCGGCGCCGGCAGCGCTATGCGAGCGTGGTGCGGCCGCGCCCGTTGCAGCCGCAGCAGCTGCGCGGCGGCCGCGCGTTGTTGGCGCTGCTGCTGGTGGCCTTGCCGGTGTTGCTGGGCTTTGTGGTGCCGGCGGCCTATCTGCTGTGGGAAGCGGTGGCGCGGCTGCAGGTAGCTGGCATTTCGCCGCAGTTGCTGGTCGCGCTGTGGAATACCGTGCGGGTGGCATTGCTGGCAACGTTCGCCGCTATGGTGCTCGGCCTGCTGGTTGCCTGGACGCTGCGCCTTGCGCAGGCGCGGCGAGGGCAGCGCGTGGCGGCGGCCAGTAGTCGCATCGCTGCGCTTGGTTACGCCATCCCCGGTACGGTCTTGGCCATCGGGCTGCTGTTGCCGCTGGGCGGATTGGATGCCATCGCGAGCCGACTGCTGGTGGTGTTCGGCGGCCAGCCGCAGATGCTGCTGATGGGCTCGGTGAGCATGCTGGTGCTGGCCTATACGCTGCGTTTCCTGGCGGTGTCGGTGGGCGGTATCGAGTCGGGTCTGGCCCGCATTCCGCTCTCGCTCGATCAGGCTGCTGCCAATCTGGGCGAGCGGCCGGCAGGCATGCTGCGGCGGGTGCATCTGCCATTGCTGCGTCCGGCCCTGGCCGCTGCCGCGTTGCTGGTGTTCGTTGACACCATGAAGGAGTTGTCGGCCACCCTGGTGCTGCGGCCGATGAATTTTGAAACCCTGGCGACCTGGTTGTATGCCGAAGCCGCGCGTGGCACCTACGAGGAAGGCGCGGTGGCGGCTTTGTTGATCGTCGTCAGTGGCCTGTTGCCGGTGATTCTGCTGGCGCGCGCGGGCGCGGCGTATGGAGTGGAAAATGCACGTTGAGACGCAACTGGTATTGGACGGTCTGCAGGTCGGTTATCCCACTGCGGGCGGCTTCAAACAGGTGGTGCAGGGCTTGTCGTTGCAATTGCAGCGCGGCCAGATCGGTTGCCTGCTGGGTGCTTCCGGCTGCGGCAAGACCACGGTGCTGCGCGCCATCGCCGGCTTCGAACCGCTGCAGCGCGGTCGCATCGAACTTGTCGGTCGCTGCCTGGCAACGGCGCAGCAAGGGCTGCCGGCCGAGCAGCGCCGGGTGGGCATGATGTTCCAGGACTACGCACTGTTCCCGCACATGGATGTGGCCGCCAATATTGGTTTTGGCCTGCGCGGGTTGCCGCGTGCACAGCGCCAGGCGCGGGTGCAGGCCTTGTTGCAGCACGTTGCATTGCAGGGGCTGGATAAGCGCTACCCGCACGAGCTGTCCGGCGGTCAGCAGCAGCGCGTGGCGCTGGCCCGTGCCTTGGCCCCGGCGCCGGACCTGCTGCTGCTGGACGAGCCGTTCTCGAACCTGGACGTGGACACCCGCCAGCGCCTTGCCGGCGAGTTGCGCGACATGCTCAAGGCGGCCGGCACCACCGTATTGATGGTGACCCATGACCAGGCCGAAGCGTTCGCGATGGCGGACCGCGTCGGTGTCATGCACGAAGGCCGCCTGCTGCAGTGGGACACGGCGCAGGCGCTGTATGCCGCACCGCTGGACCCCTTCGTGGCCGGTTTCATCGGCCGTGGCACGGTGATCGATGCCGCGCAACTGGGCGCGGGGCAGGGCGGGCGTGTGCTGGTGCGGCCGCAGAGTCTGCAGCTGGACCCGGCAGCGGCCTTGCGCGCGCGGGTCGAGGCGGTGGTGTTCCGGGGGCCCGGCAGCAGTGGCTGGGTGCGGCTGGCGCAAGGGGAGCGGTTGGAGCTGGATTTCGGCCCCGGTCCACTGCCGGAGATCGGCGCCGAGGTGGGCCTGGCCTGGCACGATCCTGCGCCGGTACGTTTCGCGGATTGACCGGTTTCGGCTGAAAGTTCGCCCTGCCGGTCCATATCCGCGACAATTGGCGCAACTGACGCCTCAATGCTTCCATGTCCAGATTGCAGTTCAAGCTCCAGAACACCGATGGCCGCGCCCGCCGTGGCCAGCTGTCCTTCCCGCGCGGCACCGTGCAGACCCCGGCCTTCATGCCGGTGGGCACCTATGGCTCGGTCAAGGGCGTGCTGCCCGAGCAGGTGCGCGCGCTCGGTGCCGAGATCATCCTCGGCAATACCTTCCATCTGTACCTGCGGCCCGGGCTGGATGTGATCGCCGACCATGGCGGCCTGCATGGTTTCTGCCAGTGGAACGGTCCGATCCTGACCGATTCGGGTGGTTTTCAGGTGTTTTCGCTGGCGCATCGCCGCAAGATCACCGAAGAAGGCGTCACGTTCGCCTCGCCGACCGACGGTGCCCGGGTTTTTCTGGGGCCGGAAGAGAGCATGAAGATCCAGAAGGTGCTGGATTCGGACATCGTCATGATCTTCGACGAATGCACCCCGTACCCGGCCACCGAGCCGGTGGCGCGCAAATCGATGGAGCTGAGCCTGCGCTGGGCCCAGCGCAGCCGCAACGCGCATGACGCCATGGGCAATGATGCGGCGCTGTTCGGCATCGTGCAGGGCGGGGTACACACCGAACTGCGCAGCCGCTCGGCCGAGGGCCTGCAGCAGATCGGCTTCGATGGCTATGCCATCGGCGGGCTGGCGGTGGGTGAGCCCGAGCACGAGCGCAACGCCATGCTCGACCACATGCACCCCATCCTGCCGGCCGATCGCCCGCGCTACCTGATGGGCGTCGGCCGCCCGGAAGACCTGGTCGAAGGCGTGGCCCGTGGCGTGGACATGTTCGATTGCGTCATGCCTACCCGCAATGCCCGCAACGGCCACTATTTCACCTCGTTTGGCACCGTTCGCATCCGCAACGCCCGCTATGAACGCGATATGGACGTGATCGAGCCCGGCTGTGGCTGCCATGCCTGCACCGGCGGTTACACGCGCTCCTACCTGCGCCACCTGGACCGTTGCAACGAGATGCTGGCGCCGATGCTGGGCACCCTGCACAACCTGTTCTATTACGAAAAACTGATGGCTGACATGCGCGCGGCCATCGAGGCGGGAACCTTCCAGGCCTTCCGCGAGTCCTTCTATGCAGCCCGGGGCCTGAGCGTTCCGGCGTTGTCGGGGGAGTAGCGGCGCTTCACACGGCTCGGGACTAGCTCCCGGGCGCGTGGCATACTTCACGGCTGACCCACGTTTCGCGGTAACTGCTGCAGGCCATCCGGCCCGGGTGGGTGCCGCCCAACATCAAGGACTACAAAATGACTCTCATGGCTATCCTGCTCCCCGTCGCCCAGGCCGCTCCGGCCGCACCGGGCATGGGCACCTTCCTGCTGCCCATCGCGCTGATCGCAGTGATGTACTTCCTGATGATCCGCCCGCAGATGAAGCGTCAGAAAGAGCACAAGGCAATGCTGGAGAAGATCTCCAAGGGTGACGAAGTGCTGACCTCCGGCGGCATCGCTGGCGTGGTCACCGACATCGGCGACAACTTCATCACCGTGGAAATTGCCGACAACGTCCGCATCCGCGTACAGAAGGGTTCGGTCGGCAACGTCCTGCCCAAGGGCACGCTGAAGTCCGCTGCCTGAGACTGATCCCTTTCCGTCACGTCGTGACGCCGCACAGGCGTCACGCAGGATCCTGCAATGCTTGAATTTCCGCGCTGGAAGTACTTCCTGATTCTGATCGTTCTGGCGGTCAGCGCGCTGTACGCGCTGCCCAACATCTACCAGAAGGATCCGTCCGTTCAGATCACCGCCAACCGTGGCGGGCAGATTGATGATGCGCTGAAAGAGCGTGTCAGCAAGGCGCTGAGCGAGGCCGGTGTTGCCACCAAGTCGGTGGAGCAGGAGGGCGACAACAACCTGATCGTTCGCCTGACGTCGCTGGATGCGCAGTCGCGCGCCAACGAGGTGGTGCGTGAAACGGCCGGTGAAAACTACACCGTGGCCCTGAACCTGGCCTCGACCGTTCCCGATTGGCTGGCCAACCTCGGCGGCAAGCCGATGGTGCTGGGCCTGGATCTGGTCGGCGGCGTGCACTTTGCCCTGCAGGTGGACCAGAAGGCTGCGGTGGACAAGCGTTTTGAAGCCTTCACCGAAGACGTGCGCACCACGCTGCGCGACAACCGCGTGTCCTACCGCTCGGTCGAGCGCCGTGGCGAGAGCGACATCGTGGTTTCGCTGGCCAATGCCGCTGACGCCGACAAGGCGCGTGCCGCGCTGGCCAAGGCACAGCCGACCTTCACCTATTCGGTGAATGGCGAGCGCATCACCGCGACCGTGCCGCAGGCGGAAATGCAGCAGATCGCCTCCGGCGCCATCGAGCAGAACCTGACCACCCTGCGTAACCGCGTCAACGAACTGGGCGTGGCCGAGCCGATCATCCAGCGCCAGGGCGAAGACCGCATCGTGGTCGAGCTGCCGGGCGTGCAGGACACCGCCGAAGCCAAGCGCATGATCGGTGCCACCGCCACGCTGGAATACCGCGCCGTGGTTGATGGCAATGCCGAAGATGCAGCCAGCACCGGCCGCATTCCGCCGGAAGCCAAGTTGTACCGCGACCGTCGCGGCATGCCGGTGCTGTTGAACAAGCGCACCATCGTCACCGGCGACCAGATGGTCAAGGCCAGCACCTCCACCGACCAGAACGGTCTGCCGGCGGTCAGCGTGACGCTGAACAGCGTTGGCGGCCAGCGCATGTTTGATTTCACCAGCGCCAATGTCGGCAAGCCGATGGCAGTGGTCTACACCGAGCGGATTCCGCAGGTGACCATGGTCAACGGTGTCGAGCAGCGCAGCTTCCGGGTCAAGGAAGAAGTGATCTCGGTGGCCAACATCAATGGTGTGTTCGGCAAGGAGTTCCAGACCACCGGCCTGGAGAAGACCGAGGCCGATGGCCTGGCCAAGCTGCTGCGCGCAGGTTCGCTGGCCGCGCCGATGGACTTCGTCGAGGAATACGTGATCGGCCCGAGCCTGGGTAAAGAGAACGTGGACCGTGGCGTCAAGGCGGTGGTGTTCTCGTTCGTGTTCACCCTGGTGTTCTTTGCCATCTACTACCGCATGTTCGGCGTGATCACCTCGGTGGCCCTGCTGTTCAACCTGCTGATCGTGGTGGCGGTGATGTCGATGTTCGGCGCGACCATGACCTTGCCGGGCTTTGCCGGTCTGGCCTTGTCGGTCGGTCTGTCGGTCGATGCCAACGTGCTGATCAACGAACGTATCCGTGAAGAGTTGCGATTGGGCATGCCGGCCAAGAAGGCCATCGCGGAAGGTTACGAGCGCGCCTCGGGCACCATTCTCGATGCCAACCTCACTGGCCTGATCGTCGGTGTGGCGCTGTACGCGTTCGGTACCGGCCCGCTGAAGGGCTTCGCGCTGACCATGATCATCGGTATTTTCGCCTCGATGTTCACTGCGATCACCGTGTCGCGTGCTCTGGCGACGCTGATCTACGCCAAGCGCAAGAAGCTGACCTCCGTGGCCATCTGACGCGAATCTCTTCGCAGAAACCCGCACCTCACCGGTGCGGGTTTTCCAAGGAACTCCTTGCATGAAACTGTTTCCACTTCACATCGTTCCGAACGACACCAACATCGACTTCATGAGTCACCGCAAGCCGGTGCTCGCGATCATGGTGGTGTTGCTGCTGGCCTCGTTCGCCATCATCGGCTTCAAGGGCTTCAACTACGCGCTGGAGTTCACCGGCGGTACGGTTGTGCGCACCCACTTTGAAAAGAGTGTCAACGCCGACACGGTGCGCGAGCGTCTGGAAAAGGCTGGCTTCGACAATGCCCAGGTGCAGAGCGTCGGCGGTGGCAATGACCTGATGATCCGCCTGCCGCCAGATGGCGAGCACAACAATGCTGCCGATGCCGCACAGAAGGTTGCCGAGAACGTCCGCATCGCGGTGACCTCGGCGGACAATGTCGCCACCGTGCAGCCGGGTGAGTTCGTTGGCCCGCAGGTCGGCAAGGACCTGGCGATGAACGGCATCTACGCCACGCTGTTCATGGTGATCGGCTTCCTGATCTACATCGCCGCCCGCTTCGAATGGAAGTTCGCCATCGTCGCCAGCGTCACCGCGTTCTTCGACCTGATCCTGACCATCGCCTACATGTCGCTGGTTGGCCGTGAGTTCGACCTGACCGTGTTGGCCGGTATGTTGTCGGTGATGGGTTTTGCCATCAACGACATCATCGTGGTGTTCGACCGTGTGCGCGAAAACTTCCGCAGCCTGCGCGTGGAGCCGCTGGAAGTGCTGAACCGTTCGATCAACCAGACGCTGTCGCGTACGGTTATCACCGCGGTGCTGTTCTTCCTGTCCGCGCTTGCGTTGTACCTGTTCGGCGGTGAATCGATGGAAGGCCTGGCCGAAACCCACATGGTGGGTGCGGTGATCGTGGTCATCTCCTCGATCATCGTGGCGGTGCCGTTGCTGAGCATCGGCCCGTTCAAGGTCACCAAGCAGGATCTGCTGCCCAAGGCCAAGGACGAGGAAGAGCTGGCCCGTCGTCCCTGACGGATCCGCACTGCCTCGCTGAAAAGCCGCGCCCTGCGCGGCTTTTCTTTTGCCCGTGATAGGTGCGAGGGCAGGGTGGTCCATGCGGTGGCGTCGGTTGTTTTCGATGCGGCAGCGCACTACGATCCTCCCGGTTCAGCGCGCAATCTGTTTGTGCTGCTGTCTTCTGTTTAGCCAACCGAGGTTTTCATGGTCATCAAACCGCGTGTGCGCGGCTTCATCTGCGTCACCACCCATCCGACTGGTTGCGATGCGGCGGTCAAGGAACAGATCGACTACATCAAGGCCCAGCCCAAGCTGGCCAACGGCCCGAAGAAGGTTCTGGTGCTGGGCGCCTCCACCGGTTACGGCCTGGCTGCCCGCATCAAGGCTGCCTTTGGCAGTGATGCTGCCACCTTGGGCGTCTTCTTCGAGCGCCCGGGTACGGAGACCAAGCCGGGTACGGCTGGCTGGTACAACACCGCTGCATTCGAAAAGTATGCGCACCAGGCTGGCCTGTATGCGCGCAGCGTCAACGGTGATGCGTTCTCCGATGAGGTGAAGCAGAAGGTCATCGAGATCATCAAGGCCGATCTGGGCCAGGTCGATCAGGTGGTCTACAGCCTGGCCGCGCCGCGTCGCAAGCATCCCAAGACCGGCGAGATCATCAGCTCCACGCTCAAGCCGATTGGCGCGCCGATCACCCTGCGTGGCCTGGATACCGACAAGGAAGTGCTGACCGAAACCACCCTGCAGCCGGCAACGGCCGAGGAAATCGCCGGCACCGTGCAGGTGATGGGTGGCGAGGACTGGCAGATGTGGATCGACGCATTGCTGGAAGCCGGCGTGCTGGCGCCGGGTGCGACCACCACCGCGTTCACCTACGTGGGCGAAGAGATCACCCAGGCCATTTACTGGAATGGTTCGATCGGCGCGGCCAAGAAGGACCTGGACACCAAGGTGCTGGCCATCCGCGACAAGCTGCAGAGCCTGGGTGGCGATGCGCGCGTGTCGGTGCTGAAGGCCGTTGTGACCCAGGCCAGCTCGGCGATCCCGACCATGCCGCTGTATCTGTCGTTGCTGTTCAAGGTGATGAAAGAGCAGGGTACCCACGAAGGCTGCATCGAGCAGCTCGATACCTTGTACGACATCCTCTACAACGGCCCGCAGAGCGGCGCCAATGCGGCAGAGCATATCCGCCAGCAGCTGCAGGACGCGCAGGGCCGTGAGATCGCGCTGGTGGACGGCGAAGGCCGTCTGCGTGCCGACTACAAGGAAATGGCGCCGGAAGTGCAGAGCAAGGTGTTGGAGCTGTGGCCGCAGGTGACCAATGAGAACCTGTACGAGATCAGCGACCTGGCTGGCTACAAGGCTGATTTCCTGCGCCTGTTCGGGTTTGGCATCGACGGCGTGGATTACGACGCCGATGTGAATCCGGATGTGGCTATTCCGGGGATTGTCGAGGTTTGAGTTTGTTGTTTTTGTAGTTGTGAGAAGGCCGCGCTTTGCGCGGCCTTTTTTTGGGGGCTTTTTAGCCAGAAGTGTCCCGGGATTTTGAGCTAGAAGCTCCCCTCACCCCAACCCCTCTCCCGCGTGCGGGAGAGGGGCTAGCAATGCTTGCGCTCGTAGTGCACTAAGCCCCTCTCCCGCCTGCGGGAGAGGGGTTGGGGTGAGGGCAGCTTTCAGCTTCATATGTGCCAGAACGCAACAACCCATCAACCAAACTCAAAATCCATCTCAGCCGTCGGTGGGCCGACAAAATCGCCTTCCACATAGTCAACGCCGGCGCTGAACAACAAGCTCATCGTCGATGCATCGGCCACAAACTCGGCGATGGTCAGGATGCCTGCCGACTGTGCCTTGGTGGTGATTTCCTGGGTCTTCTCCAACTGCTCCTTGGCCAAGGTCGGGTCAGCGGTGAACGCGCTGTCCAGCTTGAGGAAGCCGGGCTGGAAGTGGGCCAGCAGCTGGAAGGAATCCAGGCCCGAGCCAAACTGTTCCAGGCCAACCTTGCAGCCGATAGCGGTGATGTCGCTGAGGAACTGCTGGGCGTTGCGCAGGTTGGTGAATACCTTGGCCTCGGGAATCTGCAGCCACAACTGTGCGCCTTCCACACCTTCGGCCTGCAAGCCGTTGCGGATGACGGCCAGCAGCTCGGGGTCGGAGAACGATTCGGGGGTGACGCGCACCATCAGGTGGGTACGGTGACCGGCGCGGCGGCGCTCGCCCAGCGCGCGGATGGCATTGGCCACCACCCAGCGGTTGATCGGCGCCAGCAGCTCGTGCTCCTGGGCAATCGGCAGGAAGGTGGCGGGGCCGACCATCTCGCCGTTGTTTTCCATCTGCAGCGAGGTGTCGTACAGCTGGATCGGCTCGCCCATCAGGTTCAGCACCGGGCGGAAGCGCAGCTGGAAGCCATCGCCTGCCACGGCTTCGCGCAGGCGCTGCACCCAGCTCTGGATGCGCTCTTCCTCGACGCGGTCGGCAGCGCCAGGGTCGAATACCTTGACCGTGTTGCCGCCCAGCTCGATCGCGGCACGTGCGCAGTCATTGGCGCGGTTCAGGACCTGGCCGACGCTGGCGATCTTTTCGCCGACCTGCACGCCGCCGATGCTGACGGTGACGGTGGCCGAGCGCTCGCCAATGCTGAACACCGAGGCGGCAAACGCATCGCGTACGCGCTCGGCCATGGCGGCGGTGTGTGCATAGTCGCCGTGGGTCAGCAGGGCGAAGTTGTGCTCGCCGAAACGGGCCAGCTGCGCATCATCGCCGATGGCTTCGGCCAGTTTCCGACCCAGTGCGGCAATCAGTGCATCGGCCGAATCCAGGCCGATATCGGGCAGCAGCCGTGCGTAATGATCCGGCTCGACCAACAGGAAACCGTACTGGCCTTCGGCGCGGCCGACCTGGGCCACGGCGTTCTCCAGCTGCACCATGAAGGTGGGGCGGTTGAGCAGGCCGGTGACCTGGTCGCGCTGGCGCAGGGCTTCCACTTCGCGGGCCAGCTCCGGGTCGAACTCCTCGCGGCGGCGGAACACGATCTGGAAGCAGCTCTCGCCTTCATACGTCGCCGCGGTGAATTCCATCGTCGCCGGGAAGGTGTCGCCGTCCTGGTTGCGCGCGTCCACCGCGTACTGCGGCGGCGGTGCCTCGCCCTTGCTCAGCGATTTGAGCAGCTGCTTGAAGTTCTCGACATGCTGCGGTGCAACCATGTCCAGCAGCGAGATGCCTTCCACGTCGTCGAAGGATTCAAACCCGAACATGTCCAGATAGGCTTCGTTGGCGCGGATGTGCATGCCTTCGTGGATGTAGGCGATGGGGTCGCGCGAGGACGAGATCAGCGCATCGCAGCGGCGCTCGGTCTCGCGCATCTGCGCCTCGATCCGGCGCAGGCCGCGGCGTGCCTGCAGGTCGGTCCATTCGTTCTGCACCACCGACAGCAGGTGGTCTGGTTGCTGGCGCAGGGCGATGGCACGGATGCCATTGGCGGCCGAGTCCAGCAGCATCTGCGCATCGATGCTGTCGCTGAGCAGGATCATCGGAATGTCCTTGCCACTGGCGGCAACCTGCTGGGTCAGCAGCAGCTGCGGGATAGCGTAAGAGTTGGCTGCCAGCACCAGATCGATGGGCTGGCTCAAGGCCTGGCTCAGCTCGTCGGGGCTTTGCGGCCGGGAAGGGCGCACCGCGATACCGCTGTTGCGCAAGGTGCTGACGATGGCCTCGGCGCTTTCGGCACTGTCGTCAACGATCAGCAAGCGCAAGGTGATGTCTTTGGCGTTCTGCATTCAGGACTCCCGGGGGACGGGGTTTAATACACGATGCACGGCGGTGGCGTCTATGCGCAGGTCGTTTGCCTGTGACGCATTCCCTTGCGTGCGTTGCCTTGGCTGCTGCAAATGTTGGGTCAGGCATGCGCCTGCAGGTTGCCGGTCAGTATGCGGGCGATGGCTGTTGCCGCGCGTCATGGCTGGATGAATCCGCTTACGCGGCCATGCCGGCCGCGCGCCCGGACGCCCAGGCCCACTGGAAGTTGTAGCCGCCCAGCCAGCCGGTCACGTCCAACACCTCGCCGACGAAGTGCAGGCCCGGCACCAGCTGCGACTCCATCGTGGCCGAGGACACCTTGCGCGTATCCACGCCGCCCAGAGTGACTTCGGCGGTGCGGTAGCCCTCGGTGCCGCTGGCCACCAGCGGAAAATCGGACAGCAGGCTGGCGGCGGCCTTGAGTTCGGGTTCGTCGAGCTGGCGCATTGGCTTGTCCTTCAGCCATTGCTCGCACAGCCGCAACGCCAGCCGTCGCGGCATCACCTCGGACAACACCGTGCGCAGCTCGGAGGCGCCGCGCTCGCTTTTCATCTGCCGCAGCCATTGCGCCGCGTCGTGATCGGGCAGCAGGTCCAGGCGCAGGTCGTTGCCGGGTTGCCAGTACGAGGAGATCTGCAGGATTGCCGGCCCGCTGATGCCGCGGTGGGTGATGAGCATGAAGTTGCGGAAGCTCTGGCCGTTGCAGCGTGCTTCCACCGGCAGGGCAACGCCACTGAGCTCGGCGAAACGCTCCTGGTGCTTGCCGCTCAGGGTCAGCGGTACCAGCCCCGCACGGGTAGGCAGCAATTCATGGCCGAAGCTGCGCGCCACCTCGTAGCCGAAGCCAGTGGCGCCCATGCTGGGAATCGACAGCCCGCCGGTGGCGATGACCAGCGAAGCACTGTGGAACAGCCCCTGTGCGGTGCGCACACGGAAACCATCGGCACCGCGCTCGATCTGCTGCACGCCGCAATCGGTGCGGATCTGCACGCCGGCTGCACTGCACTCGTCCAACAGCATTCTTACGATCTGCTTGGAGGAGATGTCGCAGAACAGCTGGCCCAGTTCCTTCTCGTGGTAGGCGATGCCGTGGCGCTCGACCATCTCGATGAAATCGGAAGGCGTGTAGCGGGCCAGCGCCGATTTGCAGAAGTGCGGGTTCGCCGAAATGAAATTGGCTGCGGTGGTGCCGGTATTGGTGAAATTGCAGCGGCCGCCACCGGACATCAGGATCTTCTTGCCAACCTTGTTGGCGTGGTCGATCACCTGCACGATGCGGCCGCGCTGGCCGGCGGTGAGCGCACACATCAGGCCAGCGGCGCCGGCGCCGATCACCAGTACGTCGCAGCGGGTCACATTGTCTGCCACGACTGCTTACTCCGCCGGGCGCTTGCGCCAGACCGGGATCACGTCCAGCTGGATGTGATCATTGAGGATCTGCACCTCGCCATCCTGGATCAGCACGCTCCAGCGCATCGCACGCTGCACCTGCTCACCCCAGCGTTCGACAAACGCGGTGGGCAGGTCGACCACCGACAGGTTGTTGAAGCGGGTCAGGTGCTTGCCTTGCTTCTGCCACCAGATATCGGAGGCATTGCCGCCGTAATTGACGATCTGCACACGACGGCTGCGGTTGCAGGCCTTGCGCACGCGCGATTCATCCGGATGGCCCAGATCGATCCACTGCTCGATATCGCCGGTGTAGTCCAGCTGCCACAGGTCCGGCTCGTCCTCGCTGCTCAGGCCCTTGCCGAACTCCAGGCGGTCCTCGGCGTTGAGGGCGAAGGCGAGCAGGCGCACCATCAGGCGTTCGTCGGTTTCGGAGGGGTGCTGGGCCAGGGTCAGGTTGTGGGTCGCGTAGTAACCGCGGTCCATGTCGCTGATCTGCAGCTCGGCCTTGCGGATGGTGGCGGTGAGGGCCATGGGAATACCGGGTACAAAGACCGCCCATCATAATGCCTGGCCCTGCATCGGACCCCACTCGACATGCCTGCCCCTGATCTGCCCAGCCGCCTGCAGCTCGCCCCAGGCCCGTGGACCAGCCTGCTGGACGGCCTGTGCGCGCGGTTTCCGGCGGTTGCCCGGGCGCAGTGGCTGGACCGGTTTGCGCGCGGCAGGGTGCTGGACAGTGACGGCCAGCCGCTGGCGCCGGCGCAGCCTTGGCGGGCCGGGCAGGAGATCCAGTACTTCCGCGAGGTTGCCGACGAGCCCGTGGTGCCCTTCGTCGAACGCATCCTCTACCAGGACGACCACCTGCTGGTGGCCGACAAACCGCATTTCCTGCCGGTCACCCCGGCCGGCCGGTTCGTGCAGCAGACCCTGCTTGCGCGGCTGGTGGCCGTTACCGGCAATCGCGACCTCGCGCCGTTGCATCGGATTGATCGCGGCACCGCAGGGCTGGTGTTGTTCTCCAGCAACCCGGCCACGCGCGGGGCCTACCAGCGGCTGTTTGCCGAGCGCCGCATCGACAAAGGCTATGAGGCGCTGGCTCCGGCCTTGCCGGAACTTGCCTTTCCCTTGCAGCGCAGCAGCTGCATTGGCCGCGGCGAGCCGTTCTTCCGCATGGCCGAACATGCTGGTGAGGACAATGCACTGAGCCGCATCGATGTGATCGCCCGTGGCGACGCGGCCTGGCGCTACGCGCTGGAGCCGGTGAGTGGGCGCAAGCACCAGTTGCGCGTGCATATGGCGGCGTTGGGCGCGCCCATCCTTGGCGATGACTATTACCCGCAGGTGATCGAACGCGCGCCGGATGACTATCGTCAGCCCCTGCAGCTGCTGGCGCGCCGCTTGGCGTTCATCGACCCGCTCAGCGGTGAGTCGCGTGCGTTCCGCAGCGAACGCGAGCTGGGCTGAGCCTCAGCGTCGCTGCGCCAGCCAGCGGTCCAGCTGGGCGGCAAAGGCCTGGCGATCGCGCGCATGCAAGGTGGCCGGGCCGCCAGTCTGAACGCCGGCACCACGCAGTTCTTCCATGAAGTTGCGCACCGACAACCGTTCGGCAATGGTGTTGGCGGTATACAGCTCGCCGCGTGGATTGAGCGCCACGGCGTTCTTTTCCAGCACCCGTGCTGCTAATGGGATGTCCTGGGTCACCACCAGATCGCCCGGGTTGACCCGCTCAGCGATGGCGTCATCGGCAACATCCGGCCCGCCGGCGACCTGCATGGCGCGGATGAAGCGCGAGGGCGGGGTGCGCAGCCATTGATTGGCGACCAGGACGGTTTCGATCCTTGCCCGCTCGGCGGCACGGAACAGGATCTCCTTGATCACCACCGGGCAGGCATCGGCATCGACCCAGATTCGGGTGGCGGAAACGGCGTGTTCGGGGCTCATGCCGCGCAGTCTATTGGATTTGCCGAGTTTGCCGTAACCCGGCTATCGTCAGAAAATTGACTGATTTCAGCCACTTAATGGCCGAACTGAATCAAATTGAATTTCTGAATACGGTAAATATCGCTTTTTGGAACAAAGCCGCGTATCGTCCATCCCACTGTGCTTGCAAGGGTCACCGTGAATCGTGGCCTGATGCAGTTGATCTTCTTGATCGGCTCATCGATCCGCTTTACCAACGCCTGCAACTCAGTCTCGGCCCCGATATCCGGTGGCTGCGATTATTTCAACTTATGTTTCAGGAGTTAGTACATGTCTGATCGTCAGACCGGCACTGTCAAGTGGTTCAACGATGCCAAGGGCTTCGGCTTCATCACCCCGGAAAGCGGCCCGGACCTGTTCGTGCATTTCCGCGCGATCCAGGGCAACGGCTTCAAGTCGCTGCAGGAAGGCCAGAAGGTGACTTTCGTCGCCGTGCAGGGCCAGAAGGGTATGCAGGCTGACCAGGTGCAGGCGGTCTAATCGACCCCTTGCTACCGTAAGGTTGCTTGAAACGCCGGAAGCGAAAGCTTCCGGCGTTTTTGTTTGTGCGTGTTTTGAGGCGCAGGCTGCGACGGATCTTCATCTGGACTTCGCGCGGGACTGACGCTGCGTGTTGCCGGTGTTGGGTAGGATGCGGTTTCGATTGCTTGGAGCCGACGATGATCACGGTGCACCACCTGGAACAATCGCGTTCGCAGCGCGTGCTGTGGATGCTGGAAGAACTGGGCCTGGCCTACGAGCTGGTCAGCTACAAACGCGATCCCAAGACCTGGTTGGCGCCGGTAGAGCTGCGCAAGGTGCATCCACTGGGCAAGTCGCCGGTGCTGCAGGACGACACGCTGGTATTGGCCGAATCCGGCGCGATCCTCGAATACCTGACCGACCGCTATGACCTGCAGCGCAGCCTGTCACCGCAACCCTTGCCGGTGCAGGCGCCGGAGTGCCTGCAGTATCACTACTGGATGCACTATGCCGAAGGCTCGGCGATGCCGCCGCTGCTGATGAGCCTGGTGTTCGCCAAGGTGCGCAAGGCGCCGATGCCGTTCTTCGCCAAGCCGGTGGCGCACAGCATTGTCGACAAGGTGATGAAGACCTTCATCAGTCCGCAGCTGCGGCTGCACCTGGGCTGGATGGAGCAGACCTTGGGCCAACAGGCGTGGTTCGCTGGCGAACGCTTCACTGCTGCCGATATCCAGATGAGTTTTCCGATCCAGGCTGCCGCCGCGCGTGCCGGTTCGATGACGGACTATCCGCGGCTGCAGGCGTTCCTGGCGCGTATCGCCCTGCGGCCGGCGTTTCAGCGCGCGCTACAGCGCGGTGGGGCGTTGGATCTGGTGGGTGGTACGCGCTAGCTGCGTGCGCTTGCGGCCGCGCCTGTCCGGCCCCACTTTCTGATGATGAACGACATCTCCCCGCAGTTTGACAACCGCTTCCGCCGCGAGCTGCCCGGCGACCCCGAAACCGGGGTGCGCCGCCGCGAGGTGGTGGCTGCCGCATGGTCGGCGGTGATGCCTACGCCGGTGGCCACGCCACAGCTGCTGGCGCATTCGCCCGAGGTTGCCGCGCTGCTGGGCTTCGATCCAGCAACCGTCGCCAGTCAGGAGTTTGCCGACGTGTTTGGCGGCAACGCCCTGTACGCCGGCATGCAGCCTTGGGCGGCCAACTATGGCGGCCATCAGTTCGGCCACTGGGCCGGGCAGCTTGGCGATGGTCGCGCGATTTCGCTGGGCGAGTTGCTGGCCAATGGCCAGCGTTGGGAGCTTCAACTCAAAGGTGCGGGCCCAACGCCTTATTCGCGAGGTGCCGATGGCCGCGCGGTGCTGCGCTCATCGTTGCGCGAGTTCCTGTGCTCCGAGGCAATGCATCATCTGGGCGTGCCGACCACTCGCGCGCTCAGCCTGGTAGGCACCGGCGATACGGTGGTGCGCGACATGTTCTACGACGGTCATCCGCAGGCCGAGCTTGGCGCGGTGGTCTGCCGGGTGGCGCCATCGTTCATTCGCTTTGGAACCTTCGAACTGCCCTCGGCGCGTGGCGATGTGGGCCTGCTGCGGCAACTGGTTGAGTTCTGCATTGCCCGTGATTTCCCCGAACTGCAGGGCAGCGGGGAGGCGTTGTATGCGCAGTGGTTTGCTCAGGTATGCACGCGTACCGCGGTGATGGTGGCGCATTGGATGCGGGTGGGCTTCGTGCACGGGGTGATGAACACCGACAACCTGTCCATCGTCGGCTTGACCCTGGACTACGGCCCCTACGGCTGGGTCGAGGACTACGATCCGGACTGGACACCGAACACCACCGACGCGCAGGGCCGGCGTTACCGCTTTGGCACGCAGATGCAGGTGGCGTACTGGAACCTGGTGCGGCTGGCGCAGGCCTTGTCGCCCTTGTTTGCCGAGGTGACGCCGTTGCAGGCGGGTCTGGATGCCTTCCGCGACCGCTATGCGGCACAGGAACGCGCGGATCTGGTCGCCAAGCTCGGCCTGGGCGAGTTCCGCGAGGGCGATGCCGAGCTGATGGCGCAGTTCCAGCAACTGCTGCAGGACGGCGAGATGGACATGACGCTGGCATTCCGTGCCTTGGCGGCGGTCAACAGCAGCGCCCCGGACGTTGCGGTGCTGGAGGAGGCGTTCTACTCGGCGCCCGCCCGCGAACGCGTACTGCCGGCACTGAGCGACTGGTTGCTGCGGCATGCGGCGCGGGTACAAGCCAGCGCACAGGCACCACAGGCGCGTCATGCCGCCATGCAGGCCGCCAATCCCCGCTATGTGCTGCGCAACTGGCTGGCGCAGCAGGCCATCGACCGTGCCGAACAAGGCGATCTGGCCGGGATTGCTGAATTGCTCGAGGTGATGCGGCATCCTTACGACGAACAGCCCGGTCGCGAGGCATTTGCTGGCAAACGCCCGGAATGGGCACGCGACCGTGCCGGCTGCTCGATGCTCTCGTGCAGCTCCTGAGTACCCCTTCTTCGAATGACTGATATGACCACCTCCGCCCAACCCGAATGGTCGCGCCCGATCCGCGACGTCGCCGACTTTCCCAAGCCCGGCATCCTGTTCAAGGACATCACCCCGCTATTGGGTGATGGCGCCTGCTTCCGCGCTGCGGTCAAGGCCATGGCCGAGCCCTGGCGCGATGCTGGATTGCAGGCGGTTCTGGGCGTAGAGGCGCGCGGCTTCATCCTTGGCACTGCGCTGGCACTGGAACTGGGCGTGGGCTTCGTACCGGTACGCAAGCCGGGCAAGTTGCCGGGGCCTACCTTGAAGCAGGAATACGCACTGGAATACGGCAGCGATCGCATCGAGGTCAGCGTGGGCGCAACCGCGCCCGGCGCACGCGTGCTGCTGGTGGATGATGTGCTGGCGACTGGCGGCACCTTGCTTGCGGCCTTGCAACTTGCCGCCCAGCTTGAGGCACACGTCCTTGGTGGCGCGGTGCTGGTCGAGCTTGATGGCCTGGGTGGCCGTGAGCGTTGGCCGGATGGCCTGCCGCTGACCGCTACACTGGTTTACTGATCCACTCCCCCCAATCTGCGGAGTTCCGAATGCCGACGTTGAGTGAGCTGCTGTCTTCCTTCGATGTTGAACAAGGGCTGCTGCTTCCTGACAGTTGGCGCCAAGGGCGTACTGCCTATGGCGGTGTGCTCAGTGCGCTGGGCGTGGCAAGCGCGATGCAAAGCCATGCAGTAGCGCTACCGCCGCTGCGATCGATGCAGGTGACCTTCATCGGGCCTGCAGCCGGTCTGCTGCGTTTCGTGCCGGCGGTGTTGCGCGAGGGCAAGTCGGTGGTGAACGTCGGGGTGGATGTGTACTCCGACGATGCATTGGCGGCACGTTTGTCGCTGGTGTTCGGTCGCGCCCGCGACAGCGCGATTGCACATGATTTCGGTGGTGAGCTGCCGGCCAAGGGGCCTGCGGCATATCGCGACTTCGATATGGCGGCGATGCCGTTTGCGCCTGCCTTCACCCGGAACTTCCAGATGCGTCCTGCCGGTGGTGCGATGCCGGTGTCTGCTGCGGGATTCCCGGAGTTGCTGACCTGGATCCGCCATCGCGATGCCACTCAGGTTGATCCGGCGGTGGCCTTGATCGCGATGGGCGATGCGATGCCACCGGCAGCATTCACCAGCTTCAACGCTCCTGCACCGATCAGCTCGATCACCTGGAACGTTGAACTGCTTGAGCCTGCGCCGCAGGGCGAGTGGTTCCTGCTGCGTTCCTTCAGCCAGCATGCGCGCGACGGCTACTCGTCGCAGGATATGCAGGTCTGGGATGAGCAGGGCCGGGTGGTGATGCGTGGCCGGCAGAGCGTGGCGGTGTTTGCCTGATGCGCGCCTTGCGGGTGCTGGGTGGACTGGCGTTGCTGCTGGCGATGATTGGTTGGACTGCGTGGTTCGTCATCTGCAATGTGTATGAATTCTCGCCGGCCTTGGACCCGGTGGCATTTGCCTGTGGCTGGCTACTGAGTGCGGTGCTGCTCTGGCGCGTGTTCGGCGGCGTTGCCCGTCGTGTTGCTTGGCCGCTGTTCGCCATGGCGGCCTGCATCGGCGTGTACCTGCTGCTGATCCATCGCGGCATGGGCCAGATCACTGCGCTGGCGTTGTTTGTTGCGGCCAGCGTGGCGGTTGTCGCTGCGGGTTTCCGGGTGACGCAGCGCGCTGCCGCTGCGTGAAGCAGGTTCAGCGGGTCAGCTGGATTTCGCCTTCGGCCAATGCGGTGCGCAGGAAGCCGAGCACGGTCGGGCCGCTTTCACGATCGGCGCGGGCATAGCCTTCAGCGGTGCCGCCAACCGGGATGTAGGGGCCGGTGTCGCTGCGGAACGTCGTTGGCTGGTAGAACGGCGTGATCAGATGGCCGGCGTCGGAGTAATAGAGCAGTACGTCCGGTTGCGGCACGCTGCGCCGTTGCAGACGTTGCATTGCCAGCGCAGCCATTTCACCGGAGGCGCCAAGCTGGTCATCGCCGCCGGCAACCAGCAACAGCGGGCCGTTGATGCGTTCGATCGGCAACATCGCCTTCTGCAGCGCTGCGGCATGGTCGCCGGGTTGGTTCCAGTTGAGCTGTTCCACATAGGGCAGGAAGGGCAGGTCGCGGCCGCCGATGCTCAGCGCGGGTTCGTCGACGGCGCGGAAATCAGCCGGCGGCACATCGCGGCGGATACCACGGAACGGCGCCGGGCTGCCTACCCAGGACACCGCCGCCTGCAGGCGCGGGTCATGCGCAGCGGCGGCCATCGCCACGATGCCGCCCCAGGAACCGCCCATCACCCCAACCCTGCCGGCAAAGGGCTGCGTTTGCAGCCAGTCCAGCGTGTCGCTGATCGGGTCGATGGGCACGCGGACAAGATCCTTGGGCAGCCCGGGCATTCGGTAATAGGCAAGCGCGACCGCCACAAAGCCGTTGGAGGCCAACCATGCCGCATACATGTTGGCAGTAGTGATGCCGCCTTCGGCGCCACCAAGGGTGATAACCACCGGATATCGGCGGCCATCGGCCAGTGCGCCAGCGGGGTGATACAGGTTGCCGACCACACCCTGCAGCTGCAGGGGTATGGCGGCGACATCGGCGTTGTTGATCCGTCGCAGCAGGGTTTGTTGGCCGATGCGTTCGCCATCGACGAAGGCTTCCAGCTGCATCGTCACCGGTGAGAACCGCAGGCCGTCGGCCTCGTTGCGCAGCGGCAACGGCGTAGCCCGGCCTTTGCCGGATTCCGGCTGCATCGACCAGAACAGCCCCATCGCATCGATGCCGGCATAACTGCCGGCTTCGGCGCCGGCCGATGCGGTATCGGCAGTGCCGTGCTGGTCGGCGCGATAGGTGGCTTGCGCAAGCCAACGGCTGCCGTTGCTGTCGTGCATGGACAGCTGCAGCTTGACCGGCTGGGTCGGCAGCAGGCCGCTGACGCTGATCCGCACAGCCTGGTCGGCGGCACCCTCCAAAGGATGAACGTTGAGTTCGGCAGCCAGGACCAGAGAGTTGCAGCTGAGCAGCAGCGGAAGCAGCAGGTGCTTGAGCATGGTTGGCAGGGGCGGTGAATGGCCCGCGATGTTGCAGTGGCCAGAACTGCTGCGGAAGTGCTGCCGTCAGCCAATGGCACAGGCCGTGCGATGGCTGGCGTGGGTCGTGCGCGATCAGCCGCCGCGCTGGCGCATGCAGGCTTCAAACGCCTCGCGGTGCGATCTGCTCAATGGCAGCTGCGTGCCATCCAGCAGCTCAAGCGTTGCGTCGCCGTTGCGTCGCGGCAGCAGGCTGCGCACGCGGCTGCAGTTGACGATCACCGCGCGCTGCACCTGGACGAAGCCGGCCGGCGCCAATTGCTCGGCGAGCCGGCCGATGCTCTCGCGCAGCAGGTGAACCTGGCGGCCGACATGCACGCAGGCGTAATGACCTGCACTGTCTATGTAGTCGATGTCGGCGGCCGATATGTAGTCGCTGCGGCCGCCATTGCGGATGCGCAACGCTGCCAGCGGCGCGACGGTTTGGCGTGGTGACAGGTGTCGACGTGCACGTTCCAGTGCGACCGCAAGGCGGCGGGCATCCAGCGGCTTGGGCAGATAGTCGATTGCCCCCAGTTCGTAGGAGGCGAGTGCGTGCTGGCTGTGGGCGGTGGTGAAGATGATGGCCGGCGCCGGCGCCGGCGCCGGTGCCGGCAGGCTGCGCGCCAGCTGCAGGCCATCTTCATCGGGCAACTGGATATCCAGCAACAGCAGATCTACCGGTTCTGCAGCCAGCAGCAAGCGGGCCCCGGCGATGCTGCACGCCTCGCCAACGATCTGGATATCCGCGTGCACGCCCAGCAGATGCCGCAGCTTGTCACGTGCCAGCGCTACGTCGTCGACCAGCAGGGTGCGGATCATGCGGCCCGCTCGCCGGTGACCAGTGGTAGCTGGATGCATACCTGGTAGTGCGCGCCGTCGCGCTGCGCCCGGATTGTGGCTTGCTCACCATAGATGGCGTGCAGGCGTTCGCGGCTGGCTTGCAGGCCAATGCCCATGCCAGGGGCGGCGTCGCCAAACGGGTTGCGGATCTGCAGGCAAAGCTGGTCATCCAGCGACTCGAACTGCAGGTTGATCGTTGCCTCGTCTGCACCTGCAGCACTGGCGAAGCGGACCGCGTTCTCGATCAGCGGCTGCAGCACCAGGCTGGGTACGCGCGCATCCCAGGCGCCAGTGCTGACCTGCAGTTGTACCTGTACGGGGTGTTGCTGCAACAGTTGCTGCAATTCGACGAAGGCCATGGCGTGCGCCACTTCCTCGCGCAGGGCGACGAAGGGTTCGCTCTGCAGCAGGTTGCGCAGCAACTCGCCAAGCTGCGCCAACGCCGCATCGGCGCGCTCGGCATCGCGGTAACCCAGTGCGCCGATGGCATTGAGTGCGTTGAACAGGAAATGGTGGTTCAGGCGTGCCCGCAAGGCTTGTTCGCGCGCCTGTGCCAGCAGTTCGCCACGGCGGCGATAGCGACGGATATAGGCCAGCGCCTGGCCGATGCCGATGACGGCGATATAGGTAGGCAGTGCGAAAAGACTGGTGGCGGTCACCGCATGCAGCCAGTTGTCGGGCAGGGTGCGTGGAATTGCCAGTTGCGACAGGCAGTAGCCGAGCAGCCAGCCCGTCAGGGACAGCAGTGGAATGATGCAGGCGCCGGCGGCCAATAGCTTGGCTGTCGCCACGGCATCGTTTCCGGTGCCCAGCGGCCAGCGCGTGCACAGCCGCAGCAGCCACGGAGTTGCCAGCAACCAGCTGCTGTGGATGCCGAGCAGGAACAGCAGCGAGCGCAGCAGTTCGGCGGGCGCCAGGCTGCCGGCTGCGGGCCCGGTCAGCTGCACTGCTGGCAAGGTGACCAGGGTCAGCAGCAGCCAGCCGGCACCCACCGCAAGCCACGGGACGTCCGTGGCTTGCGTGTCACCAGCAGGGCTGGAAGTGTTGGCGTCGGGCTGCGAAGACATGTACGCGTTCAAGCGCCGGGCTGTGCCGGCGCCTGCTTACATCTTGCGGACGCGGAAACGCTTGCCCTTGATCTTGCCCGCTTCCAGCCGCGCCAGTGCCTTGCCCACCTGCTCACGGGCAATGGCGACATAGGAGCGGGTGGGGAAGATGTCGATCTTGCCGATCGCCTTGGCCGACAGCCCGGCGTCGCCGGTCAGTGCGCCGAGGATATCGCCGGCACGCAGTTTGTCGGTCTTGCCGCCATCGATGCGCAGGGTGGTCATTGCCGCCTGCGGCAGTTCTGCCGGGCGTGCGGTTGCCAGCGGGGTCTTCTGCCAGTTGAGCGGCTTGCCCTGCTGTGCTTCCAGCGCATCGGCACGGTTGCGTTCGCGGCCGGCGACCAGGCTCAGCGACAGGCCATTGCGACCGGCACGGCCAGTACGGCCAACGCGGTGCTGGTAGGTGTCGATATCGGTGGGCAGTTCGTAGTTGACGACGGCGGCCAGATCTTCCACGTCCAGACCGCGTGCGGCCACGTCACTGGCAACCAGCACGTTGCAGCTGCGGTTGGAGAACTGCATCAGCACTTCATCGCGGTCGCGTTGTTCCATGTCGCCGTGCAGGGCCAGCGCGGAGAAGCCGAACTGGCGCAGCGAGTTGGCTACTTCATCGACGTCCTTGCGGGTATTGCAGAACACCACCGCCGATTCCGGCGTGTATTTCAGCAACAGTCCGCCCAATGCCTTCTGGCGGTTGGCCGGCTCGGTTTCGAAGAACAGCTGCTGGATTGCCGGTGCTTCGGCTTGGCCATCGATGGTCACTTCGACCGGCTCATTGAGCAGGGCGCGGGCCAGTTCGCGGATCGCTTCGGGGAAGGTCGCCGAGAACAGCAGGCTCTGGCGTTCCTTGTGGGTGCGGCCGGCGATCTCGCGGATGGGCTCTTCGAAGCCCATATCGAGCATGCGGTCGGCTTCGTCCAATACGAAGGTGCGGACCTGGCCCAGGTTCAATGCGCGCTTGCGTGCCAGTTCCTGCACGCGGCCGGGGGTGCCGACCACGACCTGCGGGTCATGCGCTTCCAGCGAGGCCAGCTGAGGGCCCAGCGGCATGCCGCCGGTGAGGATCAGCAGCTTCAGGTTGGGGATGCCGGTGGCCAGCTTGCGCAGCTGCTTGCCGACCTGGTCGGCCAGTTCGCGGGTTGGGCATAGCACCAGCGCCTGGGTGCGGCTGATGGACAGGTCGAGCCGGTTGAGCAGGCCCAGGCCGAAGGCGGCGGTCTTGCCGCTGCCGGTGGGGGCCTGCGCGATCACGTCGCGGCCTTCCAGGATCGGCGGCAGGGCAAGCGCCTGTACCGGCGTCATCGAGGTATAGCCCAGCGCGTCGATGCCAGGAGCGAGTGCCGGCGACAGCGGCAGGGTAGAGAAGTCAGTCATGGCGTATTTTCGCAGAAGCCGGGCGGCGGCGCTTGCCATCCTGAATGGGTAGGCACCGCGCGCTTCATCTGCCGGCTCGCAGAGCGGGTTCAGCCCTTGCGGTTGCTGGTGGCAGGCTTGCCTTTGGGCGCGAGGGTCTTGCCGCCGGAAGGGCGCTGGTGAACGAACGGGTAAGGCACCGCTGGTGTCTCCGGCAGGCCCGCGCGCCACTGCTCCAGCACCGCAGCTACCGTCTTGCCGTTCTGGAACTGCGGTTCGGAGGGAAGCTCGCCTTGCTCCTTCTCGCGCCGCCGTACGTTGCCGGCGGCCAGCGTGTAGGCCCGGGCAAAGTCGTTGGTGGCGTTCAAGGCCTCGACCAGGAATGCGCGACCAAACCAGGTGGCGCTATCGGTATTGCCGCAGCCAAAGGACGGGCGGTCCTTGCGCGCGGCGGTGATAACCATGCGCTGCGGAGATCGCAACGCCGGCACGAACGCACCTGAAAAACAGGCCGAAACCACGATCACCGCATTGCCGATCTGCGCCTCGTCCAGCATCCGTGCAAGCTGCTCCGGCGCCAGATAGTCTTCCTGGTCGCGGCCGGTGTGCAGGTAAAAACTGTTGTCGTGCAGGCCGTGGCTGGTGAGGTAGAGGAACAGCACGTCCTCGTTGGGGTCCAGCTTCTGTCCCAACCCACGCAGTGCATGGCCGATGCTGTCGTAGGTGGCTTGAACCGGGGTTGCGCCGCCGTAGCCCAATGCAGGCCGGTTGACCAGGCTGATCATGCGGCCTTCGGCGCCCCAGCGCTTGGCTGACAGCTCCCGCAGGTAGGCCACCTCATTGGGAAATACATCTTCGTCGGCATCGCCGGCCACGCCGAGCACGTAGATATCGGTCACGCCTGGGCGCTGGGCGGGCAGGGCCGCCAATGCGCCGTCCAGCATCGTGAGCTGGCTGCCTTCAAGTTTGGGCGTGGTGGCCTGGTGTTCGGGCTCGTCCGCCGCATAGGCGAATGCAGGCCAGGCCGCGCAGACGGCAAGCAGGATGCTCGCGATGGTTGTGATCAGCAGGGGTGGGGAGTGCAGGGAACCGCGTTGGGCTGCCATTGCCGTAATCCATGACGGTGGGTATGGCGGCAAGGCCGGCTGACCCTGCTGCATCCAGTGGGTGCCCGCAGGCCGCCCTGGTAGCTATGGTGCCGGAGTCGGGGCTTGGATGCGTGGTTTGCGTCCGCTGGATGTGGGGCGCGCGCTGTGAGCGGCACGGCCACCGTCACGACTATTTCGTGATGGCCGGGTTGGAGTTCAGTGTTGGACCTCAGTCTGCCTGCAGCGACCAGCCATAGACCAGGGCAGACTTCTTCCTGAGGTTCTCAAGCTGTTCGGCGGCATTGATGGCGCTGTTCGCGCGATAGACAAGATTTTCCAGCCTGCACAGGATGCTGGCCTGCTCGTCATGGTCCGGCACCACCTCTACGATCCTGTCGACAAGCTGGTGCATCTCCAGCAGCTTCTGCTTGCGCTCATGCTCGCCGAGAGAGGTGGCGTCGTGCACCACCTGCTGTGCCAGAACGTCGAAGTGGTCCCGCAACTTCTCGTAGTCCATACAGCACCCGGTGCGATGGCGGACAGCCAAGAGTCTGCAATGGTGCTGTCGGGGATGGCCCTACATCAATGAGGGATACACCTTATTGAGACTAGGATTTATCTGACAAGGCCCTTGTCGTTATGGAGCGGCAGCTCAGAGATGGATGGCTCAATTGGAACGAGCGCGAGCCGACGCTGGGCATCGAGACTCAAGTACCAAGCAGGCGACGGGGAAAGGATGGAGTGCATACATTGCATGCTGGGTACGCGAATTTGTTGAACATCGCGCAAAGAAAAACCCCCGATTTCTCAGGGGTTTTTCGTGTTGCCGATACCTTTCGGTACCTTTATATGGTGGAGGTGGGCTCTACGGTAAACAGGCGGTAAGGCATTGGTCTGGAAGGTAAAAAGGTGCAGGCCAGCTACCTCATACCCCCAACGGTACCCCCAGCTTCAGGCGGCCTCGTTTCGCAACTGAACCCTGGCGGTGATCCATGCATCCACTTCGGACTCCACCCAGGTTGACGATGCACCAACGCGGACCGGTGGGGGAAATCCGCCCTCCCGGATCAGCTTGTACAGGGTCGACTTACCAATGCCGACCTTCTTCATGACTTCGCCGCGGCGCAGCAGCTGCAGTTCGCTCATTGCATTTCTCCTTCCAGCGCCGCGCGGGCGCTCTTGTTGTGTCGCTCAAACACGACTCACCTCCTGATACCGCTTGGCGCTACGATCCGCGCCATGGCGAAGAATCCCTATATCAACCAGACCCGCTCCGAGCTCTTTGACTCGGCGCAGAACCGCGCCGGCAAGTTGCAGGACGGCCCGCACTCCGACACCGGGCATCTGCTCCTGGCCATGGCCATGCAGCTCCACAACGCCGACATGGCCACGCGAGGGCCGGGCGGACAGCTGAAGGGCTCCGGTAGCTTGTCGGACGCCTATGCCCAGCGGCTGGAGCTGCTGCAGCGGAACGCTCGCTATGAGGTCCTGCGCGATGCTGCGGACGCAACGCTGGGCAGCAAGGCAACGGCGTGGCTGCAACCTGGCTACTACGACGGCAGCCCCTACCAGCAAGGCATGGTCTCTGACGCCGGCCTGCTCGAAGTGCTGGCCGAGCTGGAGCTGCTGAGGAAGCGATAGATCACGCATCGCTCGCCTCCTGCGGGCTGTGCGTCGGCTTCATGAAGGTGATCCAGTGCGTTCCCATCCGCTTGCCGGACGGATGGCCGAACAGTGGCTTGTTCGGCGTCAGGGCGAGCACTTCGCGCGTGGCCACCTGCACCTCGCTCCACTTGAAGATCAGCACGCCCTCCGGTCGCAGCACTCGGAAGCACTCGGCGAATCCCGCGCGAAGGTCATCCCGCCAGTCCGCGCCGAGCTTCCCGTACTTCGCCGCCAACCAGCTATGACGGCCGGCGCGCACGAGGTGCGGGGGATCAAACACGACCAGCGGGAACGCGTTGTCGGCGAATGGCAGGGCTCGGAAGTCCAGCAGCGCATCCGGGTGGACATGCACGGCGCGGGTTCCGTCATCGCGGTGGGTGCGATCGGTGACGATGATGGACTCGTGCCGCTGGTCGCCGAACAGGCAGCGCTGATCGCCGGGGTCGAACCACATCATGCGGCCGCCGCAGCACGGGTCGAGAACCACGGGCGTGTCAGCCAGCATCCTTCACCCCCTGCGGGCGGGCGGCGTCGGGCAGCGGCATCCATTCGACCGGATGCACCAGCATCTGCGTGCCATCCTCCAGTGCACACACCAACCATGCTTCGTCACCCGTCATCGGGTTCTGCACCCAGTGCGCGGCGTACACGCTGCCGGATTCGCAGCGGACCAGTACGCGGTCGTCCTTCGGCGCTGTGTCAATGGGCTGCCACTCCGGCGCGGCGCGCAGGGCGGCGCGGCGGTTCCATAGCTCCCGAGCCTCGCGGCGAGAACTCAAAAGTGCCGTGGACGCCTCGCACTCAAGGCACTGCACATAGTGCTCGGCTTGGGCTTGCTGCATCTCGCTGTCGGCACTCCCGCAGAAAGGGCACGGCTTCAACTCCCTGGCGCGCTGCTGGTCATCCATTGGACACCTCACTCTGCCCGCGATTCTCGCCAGCGAGCGCGACAATTGGCTGCAGCTCTCGAACCAGCCGCGTCATCGACGCGTGAGCATCGACAAGCGGACCGTAATCACCTGCCAGCGCGGTGACGATCTTGATTGCTTCCAGATACTTGGGCTGTCGCCAACCGCCGCCAGCCAGATCGAGGCCCGTTTCTTCCTTGATGCGCTCCAAGAGGGCCATCCCGCTCTCGGCGGCCTGAACTCGCAGGCTGTCTGCACTGCTGCGCTCGTAGCGCATCGTGCTCTTTGCCTGCTCTACACGTTCATTGATCTGCTTACTCACAAGCGAATCGACCAGCGCGTGATCAGCCTCGGTACCGCGCCGCATCAGTGAGGCAAAGAAGCCGACGGTGATTGGGTCCGGCTGGAGCTTTCCTGGCTTCACGCGCTCACGCAGAGAGCCCGAGTCCTGCAGTTCAAGCAACCCCCAGTTCTCAGGCAACTCGTCGGACTGAACAAGACCCTTGGGTGTGACCAGCCACCACAGGTTGCAGTAGCGGAAAACCGGCTGTGACTTCTCCGGCTGCTTCAGTTCGTTTAGAAAGTCGGAACGGCTGACCTTGATCTCGAAGCCTTCGATCTTGTGACCGTGGCTCTTCCACAGGCCGACGGCTACGGCATCCGCGTACCGGGTGCCGCCGCCCGTCTCCGGAGCGACTTCAAATACCAGGGCGTGCGACGCCCTGGGGTACCGGAGCAGCAGTGCGGCCCTAATATCGGCACTGGTGACTTTCTTCTGAGGTTCAGCCATTGGACACCCCCGCGCCGTCGCTGGTGGCCTGTTTGCGGATCGCGTCTATTTCGGCCTGCGCGTGCTCCGCCCACTTCTCCGGCGCCGCGAGGTAGTGATTCAGGAGGAACCGCAGCACGGCTGCCTGCTCATCCTCGGCGCGGCGCCCGATTTCATCACCGCGTAGGCGCAACACCTCCGCGAGACGGATGCACTGGAAGCACATCCGGCCGAGGATTTCTCGCACGCCGTCTGTGTCAGCGATTTGCACCGCCTCGCTGCCGCTGTTAGGGCTGGCGTCGATCCGGGCCTGCATCTGCTGTACGTGCCACATGGCTTCGCGGATCAGCGGCACCGGCCGCTGGTCGGGGCTGTACTGGAGGTCATCCAGTACATTCGAGAGGTGGGCCAGGGCGGCGCCCGCATGGTCGATCCCCGGCGCTGCGGGGGTGCTGGCCAGCGCGGCCAGGTGATCGTCGTATCGCACGAACTCCTGGTCCGGGATGATGCCGCTGTGCGACGCCACCGTGAACACGGCAATGCCGTCCACGTTCCGCCAGCCAGTGACCTGGCCACCATCAACCGGCGCTGCGGCGACGGGGGCGTACCAGTACGGTACGGCCTCAACGGGCTTGCTGCCGTTCACTTCCTCCCCGTTGTTCTTTCGGATGTAGGTGCCGGTCCCATACAGGGTCGGATAGCGGTAGTGGTAGCCATCCGGCTGACACACCGCCTCCTGCGCTGCGGCGGGCTTGCCAGATCCGGCGACCTCAATTGCGGTGAGTACCCATTCGTGCGGAAGCCAGGTGTCCACGATTTCGCGCGATTGGGGGAGGTAGGTGTGATCGCTGCAGTGGGCGAAAGCGGCAATGCGGGCGATGTTCAGTGCGTGCTCGCGCGCAATCGCCAGGTCGTTGCCGCTATCAGTTGAGCGTGACATTGATAACTCCCTTTTTGATCTCACGGATGTGGAAGGTCGTGCCTTCGGGCACGCCGTCCTCGCGCAGCATGTCGATGTAGAGCTGGGCGTTTTGCCGGACTTCGAGGAAACAGAGCGGCTGTGAAGTGCGACGGTTCTTGAAACGCACGGTGACGACGAAGATGGAATGCAATTCGACCGACGGGGGTTTCTGCTGAGCGCTCATAGAGTGAATCCTTCATGCGCTTCGGCGTCGAAACGCTCGGCCTCGGCCAGGTAGTGGGCGTTCCGCTCGCGCCGTTCGGTCGGCGTCCAGTGCGGGTCGACCAGTGCTATGACCGCGGCCTCGCGTGACGCATGTGCCTTCTGCCGGGCACGCACTGCCGGGTCGTGATCGAAGATGTCGAGTTGATTCTTGTGCGAGCGCATGGGGCACCTCACATGATGTAGCGAGGAAGGGAAGGGCGCCGGCCCGGAAAGCGGTCGAGCGGCTTGTCGAAGTTGTTCGCAATGCGCTCCGGTTTGTTGCCGGTGCGGGCCATCCACTCGTCGACGGTCTCTGGGTTGCCCGTCGCCCGGCGGGGTGGTGGGATCGTTGAAGCCATGCCGTTGCCTGCGGCACGTCTGCGCGCGTCGTCGGTCTTGTGGACAGCGGAGAGCAATTCGTTGTCGTTCGCTGCTGCGGTGTACGCGGCACGCTCCGCGGCCATGGCAAAGCGGGATGCACCTCGGCCGCTCACGCGCACGGCGATGCTTCGGCTCACCATCGTGTTGAGCGTGGCCAACAATTCCTCTCGTTTGGCGCCGCGACCAAGAAGGGCGAGCAGCTCGGATTGGCGTAGGCCGGCGGGGTGGCCGATAAGCAGCTGGCTCACCGCCTTCATCTGTTGCGCGCGGGTTGGATGCGTAGCGGGTGGGTTGACGAACTCCGTGTCGATACGGATCTTGCTTTGCATCACTCAAGCCCTCGCCAGTTCGTGATCGCGGGGCACGCGGAAGCCGGCCGCGTTGCGGTGGCCGCCGCCGTTGTACCTCTGCGCGATGGCGGACACGTCCAGGCCATCGGCTTGAGATTGCAGGGAGAAGACCCTGCCTTCGGCTGTGTCCCAGTAGCACGCGGCGAACGGCTGCCCTTGCGCCATCAGTGCGCCGGCGTCGCTGGTGAAGATGTGTGGGAGGCTAGCCGCCGGCACGGCGTATCCACCGATGGTCAGTGTGCGCTGGCATACGGCGACGAGCTCGGCCACATCCTTGTGATGCTTGCGTTCGATGGATTCGCCTTGCCGACGCAGGTCGTTGGGTGCCATTGCCGCGAGCTTGTCCCAGTTGGGAAAGGTGTACTCGTAGCTGAAGATTGCTGCGGATATCTCGCGTGTGCCGGGCAGATCAAAGCGCCAGAGGTCGCGGTCCTCGACGTGACTGACGAGTTCCGGGCGCGGCGTGTTGTGGAAGAAATCCCACGCAATGCCGGCACCGCTGCGGTTGATATCGATCAGTGCGTAGATGAGTGCCTTGTTGATGCCCTCGCACCGATCAAGCTCGATGCAGCCCTGGTAGTACTCCCAAGAATGGGGCGCCTTCCAGCGCTGATCCATGCGAACAACCGTGAGGTGCTCGGGTGCGGTGCGGTGTTCAGCACACAGGATCTCGTCGGCGGTTTTGTGGTGGTCCAGTACCAGAATGGATGCGGCACTGAGCTGCAGTGTCAGCATGACATCGCAGGGGTAACAGAAGTCCACGAAGATCACGTTCCGGCCGGCAACAGCAGGTGGTGCCGCGCCGTAGCTCGCTGCATGGAAGTCGGCATCGATGGCGCGGCTAACCGCCCAGGCGGCGGTGAAGCCGTCTGCACAGTTCGCGTGGTAGATGACGAGCGGCTTGTTGGGCTGGTTCATGACATCGCCCTCCCATGGATGAGCCAGAACAAGTCCGTGAGTTCTTGTGGAACATCCGGAAGTGCATTGGCGGCGAGGAAGGCCCGCTCAATGATGGTGTGAATCCGCTGCTGGTCGCCTTGGCCTGCGCCGAAGGGGACCTCGGGGATGGGCACGGAGTTTCCCGCGCACAGCATCTTTACCAGTTCGAGTCGTCCGTCCTCGTCGAGGCCCGCCACGATGTCCTCGAAGTTGATGTCAACGTCCATATCGACGTTCTTTGTCACGTACCTTTTCACTTGGCGGTCCTCTTCGATGAAGCGGGCTTGCCTGCGCTTGTGGCCTTCTTCGCACCGGTGGGCTTACCGCTGGCTTTTTTGGTGGGCTTCTTGGCCGACGCCGGGGGAGCTGCCTGGGCGTCGCCCTTCAATGCGTAGCCCTTCCCGCGCAGCGGCTTCGGCAGCCAGCCGGTATCTGCCAGGTGCTTGGCGGTCGCAGCCATGGCGGCGGCCTTCTTCATGGCGAGCACGGCTTCACCGGCAGTCTTGCCGGCGACATCGACACATGCTTCGGCCAGAAGTGGCTTCGGTACCAAGCCAATGAACGTCTCGGGCGTCGGCTGCCAGTGGTCGGCCATGTTGATACCCAGCCACACGGCAAGGTCAGGGCCGTTGTGGGAGGCGGGCAGGGTGAGCGCAATGAGGAACGCAAGCAGGTTGGAGCGGTCTGCGTCGGCAAGGCCCTCCAGCCATGGGGTCAGTTCGGCCGCCTTCTTGGGCACCTGTTTCTTCCATGCCTGCTGCTGCTTATCCAGGTCCGCGCGGGCTTTGCTGGCGGCAACGTCGGAGAGCTTGCGCTGAGGGTCCTCGCTGGCATGCTGGTTGGTAGCAGAAACAGTGAGCAGACGCTGCTGTGAGTTCAAGAGACCGACTTGGGTGATGAGGTGGCGCAACAGCAGTGTGAGTGCTTGCCTCGGCGAGCCGCTGAGCGACAGGCGAATGGCCGCCGCACGATGTGCTTCCAGCCGTTGCAGCATGTCGGCGCTTAATGTGGGCTTCTTGGGGCCGCTCTGCTTGGCCTCCGTCACCTTGCCGTCGGCAATGCTTTGCCCCGGCTTCAGGCGCCCGCGCGAGACATGAATGACGCCGCTATCGTCGAGGAAGATGAGCACACCGGTTGCGGCCTTGGCCTCGTCGTTCCATGTCTCTCTCTTGGCTTCGAGTTCGGCAAGCTCGATGGACAGGTTGGCGCTTTCCAGCTGGAGCGGCTCTGCTTCATCGGGCGTGAGCGAGTCGTCTTCATCGAGGAGCACGTCGTCAATCTGTTGCAGCCGCGCATTGATCTCATCCTGGCGAGCAGACTCAACATCGCTCAGTCCGTTGTACTCGGCGGAAAAGGGGCCATAGCCGTAGCACGCGCGGCCCATGTAGTCCAAGCGCGGATGCGCCTCCGCCCATGACCAGCCCGCGGCGCGTTCTGCTTGTGCAAGCTTCTCCAGCGCTTCGTTGGCCAGCCTTTCTAGAAGTGCGGCGTCGCTCAGGTAAGAGACGGAGCTGAACAGATCGCCGCGCAGGTTGCCGCCGGCCTGCTTGTACACGTCCAAGCCCACGTAGCGTGCCAGAGCGCTGTCGCTGCGGATCTCGTTCGTCGTGAGGCGGTCACGCAGTCGCTGGGGCGAGCGTTGCCAGTCGTACTCAATGTGCTCGGCCTTGGTGCCGAACCACGCGCGATACTGCGCTGCATGGTCGTCGCTGAGGGCAAGGGCCTGCAGCTGGTCAAGGTTGACCTCGCCTTCCTCATACAACGCGAAAAGCTCGGGGGCGACGTTGGCGAGTTTGAGTCGCTGCGCGACGACGGTTTCGGTGACGCTGAAATGAGCGGCTACCTCGGCGATCGTGCGGCTGGAATCGACCATCGCTTGGAACGCGCGGAACTGGTCCGCAGGGTGCATGGGCTCGCGGATAACGTTCTCGGCGGTGCTGACTTCAAGCGCGATGTGGCTGCTGACTTCCAGGCAGCTGACGGGGTGGTCGTCGGTAAAATCGCCACGCTCACGGCCCAGTTGGAAGGCGAGCAGTCGCGTGCCGCCGGCATCCACCAGGTAGTCACCATCGGTGGGCGCGGGCGATACCACGATGTTCTGCAGTTGCCCGTGCGCGAGCAACGACTGCAGCGTGGCTTCGATATGAGTCGCTGTGCGGCGCTTGCGCGAGTTGTTGGGAGAGAGCTGCAGCCGGCTGAGGGGCACGGATATGGTTTGCTGGTTGTGCATGGTTAGTCCTTGCTCGTGGCAGTGGCGTGGTTGCAGATGCCGGCTGCAGCGGCGGCGCGTGCGTAGGGCATGCAGCGGATGAGGCCGAGATGGGCCGTCCCATTGAGATCGCTGTTGGTGAGGACCAGCGTGTCAACGCTGATGCCGCTGGGTATGCGGTCGGCGTCCTGGTCATCGAGGATCTTGCTGAGGCCAAAGTGGCGAGCGAGCGCAACGGCGTTGCGCGTCTTGCCGCATGCATGGGGGCCATACACGATGATGGACTGATTCATGCGTCGTCCCTCTTTGCAATTACTCGCCTGGCATGCACGTAGTTACCGAAGCCCGCTCGCTTTGCGGCAGCGTCAAGTGCATGGGCATGCAGGATTCCCTCTTCACGCTTGATGCGCTTGGCGGTCCGCTTCAGCCGGTCGATGGTTACGCCCTTCTGTGCGCAGGCGCTGCACTGGTTTTCGGAAACCCAATGGCAGCCGCTGGGGCACGCTTGTAGATTTGTGCAACCGCAAAAGGCGCAGGCGCGTCCGGCGCTCATGGGTGCACCGCCTTAGCGCTGCG
This sequence comes from Stenotrophomonas sp. STEN240, assembly GCF_056756175.1. Classification (NCBI taxonomy): domain Bacteria; kingdom Pseudomonadati; phylum Pseudomonadota; class Gammaproteobacteria; order Lysobacterales; family Lysobacteraceae; genus Stenotrophomonas; species Stenotrophomonas sp. STEN240. Next base: position 63,810 of record NZ_JBRRBO010000012.1, read on the forward strand.
GCTGGCCTTCAACTCACTGGCTGCGCGTATGCCGCTATCGGTAAGCGTGGCGGAACTCGGCACATTGGGGTCGTCCAGCTTAATGAGGCCGGCGTCGCACATCTTGAGCAGGATTCGTTTGCTGAAGCTGACCGTCCTCTTCGGGCCGCTGGTACGGTTTACGCGCGGTGGCGCGCTGAAAGTGCCGGCGCTGCGGCGCAGCGTGTGTGCAGGGGCGTCGATGGCTTCGAGTAGCGCATCGCGCACCAAGGCAGTGTGCTGGTGGGCTTGCATGGATCAGTCTCCAGACGAAACGTGGGAGGCCACTGAGAGCTGGCGGCCGTCTTCGGTGAGGGTGTTGCGAAGGGGTGGAAGCCATGTGCGTCGGAACGCGAGGTATCGCTCACGGTTGGACGGCGGCGGTGGTACCGGCGCAAAGCGAGGGCAATGCATGAGCGAAAGAAACGCGAGGCTGCCGCTCCATACGGATGTGCGGCGGGTGAGGGTGATCATCCGCAGTTCTTCGCGCTGATCACGAGCACGGCGATGAGCAGTGCGTTGGCGATGAGTACGGCGATCACTTCCCCTGGAGTGCCATGACGGGGATCTCGTTCGTGGTCCTGCCGGTCGCTGGCGTCCTGGTAACGCGACTTCATGCCGCACCGCCGTGTTTATGGCGGTAAACCGCCATGGGCGGGAGAGGGCGCGTGCTGGGCTTGCGCGTCTGCCACAACCGCAGGGCCAGTGCGCCACCGGCGGCAGGGGCGAGCATGAGCATGGCAAGAGTGAGGGCCGGGCTCATTTGGATTGCTCCGTTGCGTCCCGTCGGAGCATGTCGCTGGTATCGATGCTGCAGTTGTTGGCCGCTAGGTAATCAGTCAACTGCCTGAGTTGTTCTAAGGGCAGCTTCAGGTAGAGGCCGTCGATGATTATTTCGCCAGCCACAAACTGGTAGCAGTTCGCAGCGTCGCCGACAAAGCTGACGTGGTTCGCCCTTTCCTCCGGTCCGCTGAAGAACACGACGATGCGGTTATCGGTTACGGAAATCTCGGCAGAGCCGATTCCGGGAACTTGCAGGCTCAGTGTGCTCATCAGCGGGCCTCCAGCGCGAGGTCGCGTGCCCGTGCCGCGCAGAGCGCGCTGACAACGCACATGTGATTCGAGCGGCGGCGCTGGTGACGATTCGCGCCGGTCTTCCTGCGGTTACGCAGAGCCTGGGCGAACTGACGTTCGTGGCTGGCCGCTGCACGGAGGCAGCGGACGACGATGGGGCGACCGAAGGCGGCTGCGTCGTCGGTGGAGGTGGGTAAGGCGATGACTGGGGTTGTGCAGTGCATGGTCGCGCTCTCCGCTGGAAGGGAGGCGGCGGCGGGCCTATGCGCGGGCCAGGGGGAGTTCTGGCGCATGGCTTCCGGGGGATTCCGGAGGGGGGCGGCCCGCCGGCCACCTGCCGGCGAGGGGGCCGGCAGGACGAACCGTACAAGTAAGCTTGCCCTTGTGTCAACAAGGAAACTTGCCTATGGGCTTTCGTGCAAAGCTTTGGCTTTCAGGGAAACGGGGAACGTCATGGATTTCGTGGCCGAACTGCGCCAGCGCTCGCACTACCCATATCTGCGCGGCGTGGTGAACTTTTTCGTGGTGATCGGCTATATCGCCGCCGGGCTTGTAGCGGTTCTGGGTGTGCTGATGGCTATGAAGGGCGGCGGCAACGGGCTCACGGCCGCGGTGATGCTGTGGATTGGCGCTGCGGTGGTGCTCGCGCTGGTACGCCTTGGGCGCGAGCTGTTCTTGATGCTGGCCGACATTGCCGATGGCGTTCTGTACATGGCCAAGGGGCAGTCAGAAAGCCTGCCGCCGCGTGCGAACACCGACTGGTGATCAGGCTTCCGGCAGTTGCGCTGCAACGTTGGTGATCAGCCCGGTGTGTTCAAGCGGAAAGCCCTCGGAGATTGCTTCGCGGGCTTGTTCTGCATCGGCAAGCAGCATTCGCAATTGACGGTTGCTGAGGGCTTCGAGCGAGGGCCTGGTGAGCAAGTGCTGCTGCACGAGCCAGTCGAGCTGGTAGGCGCGGGTCAGTAGCCGGATACGCTGCAAGCAAAGCTGACGGGTTGGGTCATTCCACGCAATGCATTCGTAGTCGCTGGGCGTGGAAAGCGTGCTGTTTTGCTGCTCGCGCGCGGCCTTGCGCTCAATTTTTTCAGCCAGTGCCTGTGCCAGTGCCTGTAGCGCTTGCGCCTCTTTCATTCTGTGCTCCCGTTCCCTGTTGCTTGCGCAGATACGACATGAAATCGACCACGTTGTCGGGCGTCACGGCACGCTCCTTCCTGGCCGCCAGATAGCTATAGGCGAGTAGGACGAGTTGTGCATCACCAGGATCTTCCGGGTTGAAGGAATCATCCAGTGCTTTGCAGGCCAGCCTGACAAGTTGATACGAGGACGCAAGCGTTGCAGGTTCGAGTAGCAGGGGCTGAGATTGGCGCTTGCTTGGTTCGGGTGATGCGCCATACGCGGCGGACGGCTCGTCCACGACGTAATGCCCGTCTTCAGATCCGTCGACCGCCAGGAACTGCTCAACCGTGAGCCCGAACGCCCGGGCAAGCGCCGGCAGGTAGCGGGGGGTGCGGGTGGGGATGTCCAGCAACTGCTGGATGTGCTGGTACTTCACATTAGGCGCGCCATTCGCGCGCACACGGGCAGCCAAGGCTCTCTGGGTGAGGCCTTGGGATTCCATCAGATGGCTGACAATTTCGCCTACTAGCATGCAAGCAATCTTGCGTGCTTGCTGAACAAGGTTGTTTGCCTTAGAGTGTGGCAAGGTTCCTTGTTCTTGGTGAGCGCATGACCCCCATAGACCGAGCGGTCAGGATTTGCGGAAAGCAGAGTGAGTTGGCCCGCCGGGTGACCGGCAAGCCGGCCAGCGGGTACGTGTACCACTGGCGCAACAACGGTGTGACCGCCCAGATCGCGGCCTGCATCGAGAACGCCGTCCATGCGGCTATTGCCGAGAGCGAGGAGGCGGCTGCCACGGCTGAAAAGCTGGGTGGCCCGGTACGCGCTGAGGAGTTGCTGCCGGATGCCAGCGTTCGATGGATCCGCGGTGAGGCCGGCCTGGTCACCGGCTACGAGAAGCAGCTGGCCCCGGTGGAAGTGGAGGGTGCTGCTCATGCGCACTGACGCCATGTCGCTACTACGCACAGTCGTTCCCATGGACAGCAATCTGGGCAATTGCGAGGTGGGCGCGCTGCTGGGCGCGCCGCCGGCCGAGAGCCGGGAGGGCGAGGTGTACTGCCTGACCGCCGACGAGTGGGCAGCATTGCGCCTGCCCAGCGGTGCCGGAGAGATACCCGCGTGCACGGCTGGAGCGCATTGAAATGCCGGGGCGCCGCGCATCACACATTGGCTGCATCCTGCGCCTGCTCGCTGCCGCGCTGCTGATCATCGGCAGCCTGCTGCTGATCGCAGATGGGCTGGCAGGGAAGCATCAGCATGGCAGCTACAGGGCCGATGCCCGTACGCGCGTTGTACCAGTGCATGGGTATGAGCTGCAGCCAAGGGTCGTTGGATTCCATGGCAAACAGTCTCGGCACGAACAGTGGGGCCGCGCATGAAGCCTGCGCCTCAGTTCATGACGCCGCGCCAAGAGGTCGTGTACTTCTACACCGACAAGGCCATACGCGAGACCGGTACGAACCGGCGCTCGTACGCGATGGTGGTGGCCGACCGCTATCTGCAGATGATGGCTGAGGACGATTGCGATGTGCCGTTCCGCATCACGCGCGGCGGTGACGTGGAGAACGACAAGAAGCATAACGGGCAGATACTCGGCCGCTATCTCGATGGCGTGGTGAAGAAGCTTCCCGCCGATCTTGAAGATGCGTTGGTGCTGAGTTTGCCCGAGCCCTACCATTCGGACTGCGAACGCGAGTTGGCCAGGCGCAGGGGAATGCTGGCCGTGCCGATGCCGAGCGGGGTACGCACTTCCGTTGCGAGTATGGCCGCGCTGTTCACCGAATACGCCGAACACGTGGAGGCGCTGGCACCGGCATTGGAGAACGGGCGCTTCGGGCCTGAAGACCGACCGCATCGCGGCAAGATCAACGCAACGGGCGACGCGGTCATCGCCGCAGTGCTTGCGGTGCGCTACGAGCTGGATCACTGCATCACGTCAGGTGCAAGCGGTGATTGACGTGGCCATCTACCGCGTGCCCCGGGCATCACGCCGCAACCGCCGCAAGGTGCTGAGCGTCGAGGCTCGTCGGGCCATCGATGAGGCCATGGCCCTGCTGAGCGGCGGCGAGACAGGCCTGCAGGGCGATGACGCATTGGCAGAGCGTGAGCGCTTGCGCGTTGAGGCAGAGGCGGCACGGCAACGGCAGGGCGAGCTGACGCTGGGAGCAGTGCATTGATCGGCGGCCGTGCATCTCGGGCTGTGCCGTTGCGGCCTGGATTCGACCCCGGCGAGCGAAGGTCGGGTGTGCGTTCGGCGCTGCTGAAACCCCGCACCCCGGGATGTATTGGGCAGACGATTGCGATCGCAGGCATCGGTGCGGATTTGAGCGATTGCGAGCGAATCGCAATTGCGAACCAGTCGCGGGTCCTCCCCCTACATGGGGCCATGCGGGTAGCCAAGCCGCAAAATCGGGGTAGTCAGTGGGTGTGTAAGTTACTGAAATCGCGGGAAAAGGTTGCTGATCGACAGGGCGCAATCACCACTTCGGGCCTGTGCCCGCAAAAACTCATCAGGTGGCCGGCAGCATGAGCGCGGTCAACTACGACGACGTATACCGCCAGCTGACCGATGCTGGCCTGGTGATCCCGTTCCGGGATGGCCTGCGGATCGGCACCAACAAGCCGGTGCGCGTGCGCGTGCTGGATGGTGGCCGCGAGAAGCGCGGCTGGTACCTGCTCAAAGAGTGGGCGCCGACCACCGACCGCCTGCTCATCGTTGGCTCGTTCGGCGTGTGGCAGGGCAACGACAACGGCGCGCAGAAAGTTGCGATGCCGAACGACGACACCGGCCGCATCTCGCCCGAGCAGGCAGCAGCAATGCGGCGCGTGTGGGCGGACGCGGCGAAGGCAGCCGAGAAGCAGCGCAAGGAAGAAGCGGAGGCGGCGGCCACAACTGCCGGCAAGGCCTGGGCACGCTTGCTGCTGGACGGCGAATCACCGTACCTGCGGCGAAAGGGTGTGCTGGGCTACGGCTTGAAGTTCACGAAGAACGGCACTGCAGTAGTGCCGCTCAGCGACACCACCGGGAAGATCCACGGGCTGCAGTTCCTGCGCTCGGCGCAGCAGGCCGAGCAGGGCAAGCGGCCGGAGAAAGAGTTCTGGCCGGCGGGCCTGGGAAAGAAGGGCCATTACCACCTGCTGGGGCACTCGCCGCATTGGATCGTCCTGGTCGCCGAAGGCTACGCCACCGCCGCATCGCTGCACGCGGCCACGGGCTATCCCGTCGTGTGCGCGTTCGATGCGGGCAACCTGCTGCCGGTCGCCGAGGCAATCCACAAGCGCTACAAGCTGGCGAAGATCCTGATCTGCGCCGACGACGACATCCTTGGCAAGTGCCGTGACCCGGCATGCCGTGAGCGAATCGCGCTCACGTTGCACCCCGAAACGTGCCCCGCGTGCGGCAAGCCGCACGGCTACAAAAACGCAGGCGTGGAGGCGGCCAGCACCACGGCCATGGCCGTCGGCGGTGAGTGGTTGCCGGTACGTTTCACGAATCAGGATGACCGCGTTGAAGCCTACCTCGCCGGCAAGGGCAAGGATTCGGATTTCAACGACCTGCATGCTCGCGAAGGCCTCGCCGTCGTCGGTGCCCAGGTGCAAGCCCGCCTCTCGGACCTCAAATGGGGTCCACCAGCCCTGCGCGCCGTTTCCTCTCCCCAACCCGGGGCAGGGGGCGGCAAGCTACGCGCCATCCAAAACCTTGACGAGCTGCTCGAGCGCTACTCGCTGATCTACGGTGGGGGCGGTGCAGTGTTCGATCACAACGAACATTGCCTGCTGCCGCTCACGGACATGAAGAACGCATGCGTTCGTCCCGAGCTGCACAAGGCATGGATGGAGCATGCCGATCGCGACATCGTGCGCTCCACGGAAGTCGGCTTCGACCCTGCAAGCGATGACGCCAACGTCACCTGCAACTTGTGGGGCGGCTGGCCAACAACGCCGGTTGAAGGGAAATGCGAGCGCATCATCGAGCTGTTGCGCTACCTGTGTAGCGAAGAGCGCAACAAGGCCGAGCTGTTCCAATGGGTACTGCGTTGGTGCGCATATCCCATCCAGCACCCCGGCGCGAAAATGAAATCTACCGTGGTGGTGCATGGCCGCCAGGGCACGGGCAAGAATCTCTTCTTCGAAGCCATCATGGCCATCTACGGCCAGTACGGCAGCATCCTCGATCAGAACGCGCTGGTCGACAAACACAACGACTGGGCAAGCCGAAAGCTCTTCCTCATCGCCGACGAAGTGGTCGCGCAGGCTCATCGCTTTGAGCAGAAGAATCTGCTCAAGGTGCTCGTGACCGGCACCAAGATTCGTATCAACCCCAAGCACATTGCCGCGTACGACGAGGTCAACCACGTCAACCTGGTGTTTCTGTCGAATGAAGAAATGCCGGTGGTGCTTGAAGAGGACGACCGCCGGCACTGCGTCATCTGGACGCCGCCCAAGAAGGAGCCGGCGTACTACAAGGCCATCATGGAAGAGCTGGCCCATGGCGGCATCGCCGCGCTGCACGACTACCTGCTCAACGTCAACCTCGGCGACTTCGACCCTGGCACCCTGCCGCCAAGCACCGAGGCCAAGCGCAGCCTGACCGAACTTGCACGCGACAGCCCAGTGGATTTCATCAACGCGCTGCGGAACAACGAGCTTGCGCCGATGATTGCCCAGCCCGGCCTCACCGCCGATTGGTTCGCCATCTACGTGCGCTGGTGCCAGGAGTCTGGCACACGCCCCGCGTCCATGAAGCGCTTCGTGAGCAAGCTGGAGAAGGGCCTGGGGCTGCCGACAACCCGCAAGGGCTATCGCGTCAGCTTCGGCACCAACGGCGTTCACAACATCAGCAACCCGCTCTCCGTGCTGCTGTTCGGCATGTCCAAGCCGGCGGAGTCGGACCAGGTCGAGTCCGACTGGCTGGGCAACCACGTACAGCAGATGCGACACCGCCGCGATGACTACTTCAAGGGCATCCGCCTGACGGACGAACAGTGGCGCCAGCAGGAGTGTGAGCCGTGAGTGGCTGCGCCGGTTTGCGTCATTTGCCGGCAAACCTGCCGGCAACTTTGCGGGCAAAAACCCCGCCGTTATTGGGTTTCTGCGGCATTGCGCCTTTCTCGCGCTTCCACGTGCGCGTGCACGCAGCAGGGAAGGAGCGACCTCACATGCGCAGATGCGCACACGCACGGGGTACATGCCCGCAGACGCCGCAATGCCGCAGAGCGCTAGGCGTGGCGGGCGTTTGCGGGTTCGGCGTGGGTGCAGGCCAAGCCGCAGGCGAGCCCCGATGCCGCAGAGCGCTCGCGCCCACGCGCGCAGGGGGTCTCATTCCCTTGTTTGGAAAAAAAATGGAGAGGGAGATACATGGTTGAAAGCATGCGCCACGAAGAGCTGGGCTTTCGCGAGTTCGCAACGCGCATGGGCTGGCGGCCGAGCTACATCACGGAGCTGCGTAAAAGCGGCCGCCTGGTGCTGACCGCCGATTCCCGGCGTGTGCTGGTGCAGCCCTCCATTGATCGCATCAACGCAACCCGCGATCCGTCGCGGGAGGGCGTCCGTGCGCGCCACGCCGCCGGGCGCACCGAGCTGCCTGCAGCTGCCAGCGACGCGCCAGCAGAGATGCCAGTGCCAGCGCCCAGCGTCGGCCCGGCGGGCGACCTGGAGGGCGATGGCGATGACATCGTCGACATCAACAGCCCGCACCAGGTGCGGCGTGCCAAGGCACTGGCCGACAAGGAAGAGGCCAACGCCCGCAAAGTGCTGCGCGAGGAAGCGCAGGAGATGGGGCAGTTGTTGGTGCGCGATGAGGTCGTGGCTGCGGTGAGCGAATCAGTCGTTACCCTTCGCCGCAAGCTGGAGTTGCTGCCGGCCACCATCGCTGCAACACTCGCTGCCACCGACGACGAGGATGAAGTGCGCACGCTTCTGCGGGACAGTATCGAAGCTGCGCTGGAATCCGCTTCAAAGAAGCTGTTCGCGCTGGGGCGCAAGAGCGCATGAGCGCCGTCATCGCCGCCCCGAGCTACGGTGACGCAGTGGCCGAGATCGCACGGGCCGTAGCCAGGGCAATTGCACCACGCAAGCACATGTTGGTCAGCCAGTGGGCGAAGGACAATCGCGTGCTGTCGTCCAAAGGCAGCTCCAGCCCAGGTGAGTGGGACAACACGCGCAACCCGCTGCTGGTGGAAGTGATGGATTGCTTCAGTGCGCGGAGCAACGTGCACGACGTGGTGGCTGTGTTCCCGGTGCAGTTCGGCAAATCGGAGACCGAGACCAACATCCTCGGCTACACCATGTGCGAGAACCCGCAGCCCATCATGGTGGCACTGCCCGGCGAGGTGTCGGCCAATAAGTGGATCGATCAGAAGCTCAACCCCATGATCGAATCCACCAAGGCCGTGCAGCGTGTGCTCACCAGCACCAACAGCCGGGAATCTTCCAACCGCCGATCCTTCAAGGATTTCGAGGGCGGCCAGCTCTATATCGAGCACGCCGGCAACCCGGTGCGTTTGAAGAGTACCTCGGTAGGCCTGCTTCTCGCCGATGAGTTCTCCAGCTTCGCCAGCGAGCTGCGCAGCGGCGATGACCCTGACGAAATGCTCGATGGCCGCACGTCCGCGTTTCCCAGCACGTACAAGCGCTTCAAGATCGGCACGCCAGAAATTGCCGGCCTGTGCCGCGTCACCGAGTTGTACCAGGCCTCCGACCAGCGGCGGTGGCACTGGCCTTGCCCAGACTGCGGTCATGAGCAGCCCTTCGAGTGGGCTGGCCTACAGTGGACGCCAGACTTGAAGCAATGCTGGTACGTGTGCCGCGAATGCGGCGTGGTGATCGAAGAACATCAGAAGACGCGGCTCATCGCGGCAGGCCACTGGGTGCCGGGCAATCCCGGCGCCCCCACACGCGGCTACCAGGCCAATGGCCTCTACTACCCGATGGGCCTCGGCCCGCGTTGGCTGGAGTTGGCCCAGCGTTGGGTGCGCGCCCAAGGCGACCTGGCCAAGCTCAAGACCTTCATCAATGACCGTCTGGCGGAAGCCTGGGAAGACAAGAGCACGGCCAAGGCCAAGCCCAACCTGATCAAGGATCGTCTGGAAACTTATCGTCTGCGAGTGGCACCGCAGGGAGTGTTGTGCATCACCGCCGGTGTTGATACGCAGGACGACCGCCTGGCCGTGCAGATCGTTGGCTGGGGCAGGGGCTTGGTGGCGTGGGTGCTGGACTACGTGGAGCTGGCGGGCGATCCGGCCGAGCTGCTCGTGTGGGCCAAGCTCACCGACCTGCTCAACCGTGGCATCGCGCATGTGAGCGGTGCAATGCTGCCGGTGGAAGCCACGTGCATCGACGCAGGTGGCCACCGCACTGAGTACGTCAAGCACTATTGCCGCCAGCGGCTCATCCGCCGTCCGCTGTGCATCTTCGGTGCAAAGCCCAACAACGCGCCGCCCTTGGGTCGCCCCAAGCTGGAAGACGTCAACTACAAGGGCAAGCTCGACAAGAAGGGCGTCACCATCTACCAGGTGGGCACGGTCAACATCAAGCAGTGGCTGTTCCCGCGGCTGGGGGCCGATGCTGAGCGCGAGCCTGATGCACGGCAGATCCACCTGAGCGAGGATCTTGACGATTTCTACGTCAACGGCCTGGTCAGCGAAAAGTACAACCCGAAGACAGGGCGGTACGAAAAGGTGCGTGGTGGCGTGCGTAACGAGCCGCTGGATACCTTCGTCTACGCCAACGCTGCGGCACATCATCAGGATTTGCGCCTGCACCGCATGAGTACCGCCGACTGGGACGTGCGTGAGCGCCGCATCGTCGAGCTCTCCCGCGAAGATTGGTCGCACGTTTCCCGTGAAACAACGGTTCCTGAGCAGATAGAGCAAACCGCCTCCGAAGCGCACAACAGCGTTTCCCGTGAAACAACGCCGGGTGAGGTGGTCGCCTTGTCTGTTCGCGCTGCGATCGATTCCGTCCTATGCAAGCTCGAGCGTGAGCCCTCAAGCGTGCCTTCGGCGGGTGAGCTTGCGACATGGGCGGCAGCGCAGGGTGGCACGCCTGATGAAGTAGCGCTGCTTGCTGCAATCAACAGCGTGCTGCAAGCGTCAGACGGGCAGGCCATCGCCGGTGTCATTCCAGCTGATCTGGCCAACAAGGCGAGCGATGTGCTGCGCGGGTTGGCCCCCATTCAACGCACGCGCCGGTTTGTGCGCGGTACACGTCACCAGGGTTTGAGGTAGGAGTACCCATGAAGCAGCATCACGAAATGACCCTCGCCCAGCAGCTCGCCAACTGGGGCCGTTGGCAACCGCCTCAAGGCGGCTTGTGGGGCGAAACCGAGCACGATCCAGTCAGCGCGAGGATCGAGCGCATCGTCCAGCGCATGGAAGCACAGGGGCGCTGGAAGGAGGCCAAGGTACTGCGCGTGGAAGCGGCAATGGGTGGTCGTTCAGAGGCCGAACGGCTCCTGCACCTCGCCCGGGTCGGCGTGCAGTTGGGGCGCTCGGCGTACTACGCGTACCTCAAGTCAGCGCATGCCTTCATCGATGGCGCGCTTCCACTCGAGCCGCTGTGGACTAAAGTCACCGTGAGCCAGTGGCATGACGACTACACGGTTGAGCGTCAGATGAGATCCGCGTGCTGTCCCCACGTGCTGATTGAAAAATGTTATCCGCATGAGCTTTGCATCGGGCCGCACTTCGATGACGGAAGCCTTTCCCACGTCTACTGCACCTGTGGGTGGAAGTGTGCTGGTGCCGCGAGCGACGAGGATGCGTTGGTCGCCTACAACGCTCTGGTGGGTTTTGAAGTGGTGCCGCTGTCTGAGTGGGTGCGCGTCGACCATGTTTCACGGGAAACGCTGGGTGACGATGATGACGACGAGTCCCCCTTCTGATGCGCGGTTGTAGGCTCCAGGTGTTGCTGCTCGCAGAATGCAGTGAGGTGACGGCAGCTGATGTAAGCCAGGCTGCAGGGCTTTCCCCGGCGAATGCATCAGCGGTGCTCAGTCAGCTCTTCAACGAAGGCTATCTCATCCGGCGGGAGGTGGTGGTAAAGCGGCGCGGTCGCCCGGCCCTTGCGTACCGGGTCAAGCTGTCGGATGCGAGTAATGACTGACCGCGCACATCAAACGGCGCCCCATCCCGTCGCCTGGCGATTGACCTGGAAGGATGGGCGCACATCCAACTGGCGTGAGATGCCCGCTCGAAAAGTGAAGCCGTCCGACGGTGGCGCTCGGCTTGAGTTTGCCTATGCGCCATGCGGCCACTGTGCTGCGTTTCCCGTGAAGCATGCGAAGTGACGCCAGCCTGCGGAATATTCAAGCATTGTTTGTTGCGTCCGGACGCGATTTTTCCAGAATGAGTTAGCGGCAGGGTTCGCCGCTAAACAGCCCCGCCAATGCGCGGGGCTTTTTGTTGCCCCGGCCCACCGATCAGGACCGATGGCCGACATGCAGCAACAACTCGACGAAGCAATTGCTGCGCGCCACGCATGGCGCACTGGCAAGACGCGTGCTGCTGCTGCCTTCGGTGATCGGCGCATCGAGTACTCCGTGGAAGGCATGAAGCAGCTGGACGCCTACATCGCAGAGCTGCGCCGGCAGCTGGCTGGCCCTGCTGCTCGGCGGCGTCGCGTTACTTACCTGGCGCCGCGTTGATGGGTACTGCAACGGTAGCCCGGGAGCGCTTGCAGGGCACTGTCCAGCTGGACAGGGCGATACGCGCTGCCGTCCACAGCGCGGCCCAGCAGCACGCGACGCCCATGGCATCGCAGCCGGCTGTGTCGGAAACCCGCAACCGCGGCGCATCGCGCATGCTGCGCAGCCTCAGCAGCTGGAATCCCGCGCTGGGCAGCCCGCGCAGCGATCTCCCCCGGCACGAGCTCAACACACTGCGTGCCCGCAGCTACGACGCCATCCGTAATTCGCCCATCGCCCGCGCGGCCATTGTGCGCAGCCGCACCAGCATCGTCGGCACCGGCTTGGTATGCAGGCCCGCAGTGGACTACGACGCCCTGGGGATTTCCCTCGAAGAAGGCGACCGCATCAACAGCCAGCTGCGTGCGAGCTGGGAGCGTTGGGCCGAAGACCCAGCCGAGTGCGACGTGGAGGCGGGCTTCGACATCTACGGCTTGCAGGCCTTGTCTCTTATGGCGTCGATGGCCGGCGGTGACGTATTCGCGTTGACACCCAGCGAACTGCGCACCGGTGGCGTCAATCATCTGAAGGTGCAGCTCATCGAAGCGGCACGCGTCAGCAATCCCAACGACGCAACTGACACAGCGACGCGCGCCGACGGCATTGAAGTTCGAGGCGCGACACCTGTCGGCTGTTGGGTACGCAATACGCATCCCGGCGATACCCACACGTGGGTGGCGCCGCGCTGGGACTACTACGACTTCTTCGGCGGTGCGACCGGGCGCCGGCGCGTGCTGCAGGTGTGGAACGAAAAGGAACGGCCGGGCCAGCTGCGGGGTGCGCCCTATCTGGCGCCGGTACTGGAGCCGCTCAAGCAGTTGGATCGCTACGGGGATGCCGAGCTCATGGCCGCCGTGGTAAGCGCCATGTTCACCGTCTTCATTGAGCGCAATGGCGAAACCGAGACCGATGAAAACGGCAATCCCATGCCGGTATTCGACGAGCCGGATGCGAGCGGGTCGGTTGCCTTGGGTAACGGCGCAGTGGTCGATCTTGCCCCTGGCGAGAAGGTGCATGACACCAACCCGCAGCGCCCAAATGTCAACTTCGATCCGTTCTTCACCGCTATCGTGAAGCAGATCGGCGCCACGCTGGAAATCCCGCTGGATGTACTGCTGCTGCAGTTCAACAGCAGCTACTCAGCCGCGCGTGCCGCCATGCTGGAAGCGTGGCGCTTCTTTAACCTGCGCCGCTGGTACCTGGTGCAGCAGTTCTGCCAGCCGTTGTACGGCTTGCTGGTGGATGAGGAGGTTGCCGCCGGCCGCGTATCGCTGCCCGACTACGCAGATCCCATCCGCCGCCGCGCGTGGACGCGTGCGCTGTGGATCGGCCCGGCAAAGGGCTCCATGGACGAATACAAGGAAGCACTGGCCGCCAAGGTGCGTATCGAGAACGGCACCAGTAACGAAGCCATGGAAACGGCCGCAGCGTCCGGCGAGGACTGGAACACCGTTTACGCGCAGCGCGTGCGCGAGGTCAACCAGCGCAAGCGGGACGGGCTATGGAATCAGCCGAATGCAGCGGTGGGGGGTGTTGGCTCGGGCCGCCCGGGGAGCACCCCGGGCGGTTCCGATCTGCTCGATGACGAAGACGCCGCAGGGCGCCCAGCCAGGAAGGGTGAAGAATGATCAGTGCCTACCAGCTCGCCGCATCGCAGCCGTGGCTTATCCAGCGTGAAGCATTGGAAACCGTGCTGTCGGTGGCCCAGCGCTACGGCGATGCCGAGGCGTTGGAAACCAAGCTCGGCCGCCCGCTCGACAATGCCCGCACCGTCACCATGCGCGACGGTGTCGCGGTGATTCCGGTCACTGGCCCCATCTTCCGCTACGCCAACTTGTTCACCGCCATCAGCGGCGCCACCAGCACGCAAGTGCTGGCAACCGACATCCAGGCGGCACTGGACAACCCGTACGTCAAAGCCATCGTGCTCGACTTCGACACGCCCGGCGGCGTAGCCACCAGCATCAATGAGCTGGCCGAGCAGATCGCGGCCGGACGGGAGCGCAAGCCCATCAAGGCCTACGTCGGCGGTGCCGCCGCATCGGCCGGTTACTGGTTGGCAAGCGCCACTGGCGAAATCGTTGTCAGCGAGACGGCGCTGCTCGGGTCCATTGGTGTGCTGATGTCCTACATCGACTCACGCGAGCGCGACGCGAAGGCGGGACTGAAACAGGTGGACATCGTGTCCAGCCAGTCGCCGGACAAGCGCATCGATCCGGACACGGACGAAGGCCGCGCGAAAGTGCAGGCGATGGTCGATGGTCTGGCCACGGTGTTCGTTGATGCCGTGGCCCGCAATCGTTCCGTCACTGCGGAAACCGTGATGGCCGATTTTGGCCGTGGCGGCGTACTGCTGGGCCAGCAAGCAATCAAGGCCGGTATGGCCGACCGCATCGGATCACTTGAATCCGTGATCGCCGAGCTGGCCGGTTCTGCCAGCAATTCCACGAGGAACAAGCCCATGGGTAACACCAAAGGGCAGGTCACGGTTTCCAGCACCGACGACCTGCGCAACGCGCTGGCAGCAGGCCACACCGCTGACCAGATCACCATCGCAAGCAACGAGCAGGCTGTTGCTGCTGCGCGTGCGGCCGGTGTGGAGGATGGCAAGCAGACTGCCACGGACACTGCCGTCGCCGCTGAGCGCACTCGCATTGCCGACATCCAGGCACTGGCCCGCAAGGGCTTTGAGAGCCAGGCGCAGGCGGCCATCAACAACGGCGACAGCCCGGAAGCCTTCGCCATGACCGTGCTCAAGGCGGCGAAGGATCGCGGCATCACGCTTGATGCCATCGGCCAGGATGCGCCGGCTGCTGCCGCCCATTCGCGGCCCACTGATGACAGTGGCAAGCCTGCGGCCACCCTCAACACGCGCGACGTGTACGCACGCCGTGCGCAAGCCAGTTCCAACAAAGGGGCCACCCTATGAACGCGAAAGTAGAGAACAACCGGACGGGTGACTTCCTGCTGTCCGAAGCCAACGGCAGCTACTCGCGCGAGAACGACATCCTCGCCGCCGGTGCAGGTGTGCTGCAGGCCGGTACCGTACTGGGCCGGCGCACTTCCGACAACAAGCTGGTGCCCCTCAATCCGGCCGCTGATCCGGCCGATGGCAGCGAGAAGGTGGCCGGTGTGCTGTGGGCCGGTGCTGACGCCACCACCGCGGATGTCGCCGTGGTGTCGGTCTGCCGCGCAGCCGAAGCGAAAGCCGAAGGCCTGCAGTGGCCCGCTGGCATCACCACCCCGCAGCAAACCACCGCGATCGCGCAGCTCGCTGAGCTGGGCATCGTTCTGCGCTGATCGAAGGAGCAAACCACCATGACCGATCTGATGTCCGATGTTTTCAATGGCGATGCTTTCAGCACCGTCTCCCTTACCGATGCCATCAACAATATTCTGTTCGTCCCGGGCCGCGCAGGCCAAGTGGCGGGCTGGGAAGAAGAAGGCGTCCCCACCACCAGCATTGCCATCGAGGAAGACGGCGGCGAACTGAAGCTGGTCAACCCGACCCCGCGCGGCGGCCCGGGCGAGGCGTTCAAGTCCGACAAGCGCAACATGCGCAGCTTGGTGATTCCGCACTACCAGGTGGACGACTACATCGCCGCTGACAGCGTGCAGAACGTCCGCGCGTTCGGCACCACCAATCAGTTGGAAGTGCTGCAGGATCGCGTCAACGCGCAGTTGCAGAAGCACGTCAGCTGGAAGCTGGACCCGACGCTGGAATACCAGCGCGTGGGTGCACTCAAGGGCCTGATCCTCAACGCGGATGGCTCCACGCTCTACAACCTGTTCACCGAGTTCGGCGTGTCGCAGGAAGCTGAGGTCAACTTCGCCCTGACCGATGCCACCCCGGCACCGGGGATTCTGCGCGAAGTCTGCTCCAAGATCGTCCGCAAGATCGCCGACAACCTGGGCGGGGTGCCGGTGGGCGCAATCTACGCCGAGTGCGGCGATGACTTCTTCGACGCCCTGTTGAAGCATGCGGAGGTGATCGAGTCGTACAAGGGCACCCCGATGGCGCAGGTGCTGCGCGAGGGTTATGTGACCCCGAACGGCACCGTTTACGGCGTGTTCGAGTTCGGCGGGATCATCTTTGAAAACTACCGCGGCGGCGTAGGCGGCACCCCGTTCATCGGCACCAACTCCTGCCACATCTTCCCGGTGGGTGTGCCCGGGTTGTGGCGCACCGTGTACGCCCCGGCGGACTACGAAGAGACCGTCAACACCATTGGCCTGCCGCGCTATGCCAAGCAGTACCCCACGGCGAATGGCAAGGGTCGCAGCCTGGAAGTGCAGATGAACGCCCTGAACTACTGCACCCGCCCGAAGGTGCTGATGAAGGGCAAGAAGGCCTGATTGACCGCCGCCGCACGCATATGCCCGGGTGGCGCGTGCGGCGGCGGATCTTCCCCCCTTGGCGAGTAGGGCAGATGAGCCAACCACATAGCAACCTTGAAAAGGCCGCAGAGAACACCGTGACGCGCTTCATCGTGCAGCTGGTAACACCCGCGCTGATCGGGCTTGTCGCGTTCTTCGGCCAGATGAAACTGGCGAGCATCGAGGACAGCCAGGCTTCGATGGCGAAGGAGCAGCGCGAGCAAGCCGACCGCTCCGGATCAATGGCATCGGACCTGCGCAACCTCAATACCCGTTTCGATCTGATCGCAGTACGCAAGCTGGACGAACTGGACAAACGCGTGGAGCGCCTCGAACAGGTGACAAATACCCCATGAGCATCATCACCACCATCCTCTCCCGCGTGCGGGCATTCTTCTACCAGTCGCAGGAGTTCACCCTGTGGCTGCCCGGCCTGGTTGTTCTTGCCGTGCTCGGCTACGTACTGCTGGGCGCGGTTGTCCGCGTTGGCCCCGATGCATTGGCCTGGTTGGCCGAACTGCCCGCGTTGTGCGCGTATGCCGCTGCATGGCTGGCCTTCTCGTGGGCCATCAAGGCGGTGTACATGCACGACATTCCGCGCGTATTGGAGCGGGATCTGCAGGAGCAGGTGCTGGCGGGCGATGCGCATGCGCGCTGGCTGCTGGTGAAGGATCGGCTGGAGACCTTTGCCGCACTGCTGCTGTCGCTGGCCTTCTTCTGGCCAGCGCGGTGATCGCCATGCGCAGGTTGACCTACATCCTTGTTCTGCTGCTATGTGCCTGTGCTGCTGCACCGGTACCCGCTGCATTGCCGCTCGTCGTGACGACGCCGGCGCCGACGGCCGAGCGCGTGGACGCGGTTGTTGAGGATATGCAGTCCGCGACGGCTGCGCATGCGGCACCGGCCATTGCGGCGGTGCGTGACGTGGTGCAGGCCGTGCTGCCGGCGCCGGAGGATGACGAGCCGCCGCTCGTCTCCCCGGCGGCGGTGGCCCATATCGTCCGCTGGGAGGTCACCAGCCCTGCGTACTACCAGCGCAAGTTGCAGCGTCCGATCTGGCCCGGCGGTGCAAGCGGCGTCACGTGGGGTATCGGCTATGACGGCGGCCACCAGTCGGCCCGCCTCATCCTGCGCGACTGGGAGGCCCATCCCGACGCGGCGCAGCTGGCCGGTACCGCCGGCATCACGGGCGGCCGCGCAAAGGCTGCCCTTCCGGCTTACCGCGACATCATCGTTCCTTTTGGCCTGGCCGAGCGCGTGTTCGTTGATACGTCTCTGCCCGTATACCGCCGGTCGACGTTGCATGCCT
The DNA here is from genome assembly GCF_056756175.1 of Stenotrophomonas sp. STEN240. Classification (NCBI taxonomy): domain Bacteria; kingdom Pseudomonadati; phylum Pseudomonadota; class Gammaproteobacteria; order Lysobacterales; family Lysobacteraceae; genus Stenotrophomonas; species Stenotrophomonas sp. STEN240. The sequence goes on from NZ_JBRRBO010000012.1 coordinate 81,389, forward strand.
ACGGCGATGGCGCGTTGTCCTTGCCACCGGATGCCTTCGGGGCACTGCTTGGCAATACCTACAACCGGGGCAGCTCGATGGTTGGCGATCGCAACCGGGAAAAGCGTGCCATCCGCGACGTCTGCATTCCTGCTGGTGATGTCACGTGCATCGGCATGCAGCTGCGCAGCCAGTGTCGCTTGTGGCGAGACACCGCGCTCGAGGCTGGACTATGCGGGCGCCGCGATAGCGAAGCCGCGCTCGCCGAGGGGGCGCGATGAACGCACTTCTGGCAAAGCTCACGGTGAAGCCGCTGCTCTGCTCGATTGTGGCTCTGCTGCTGTTGGTCGTGGTGCTAGCTGTGTGCTGGGGTGTTGATGCGCGAACAAGCACGGCGGATCTGACCACAGCGCAGGCCGCTGCAGACGTAGCCACCACACAGATGCAAAGCGCCCGCGCCCGCGTGCAGGAACTGACCGACGCGAATGTTGGCTGGCGCCGCACGGCAGGCGTGCTGCAGGCCGAGCTGAAGGCTGCGCAGGAGCAGGTCGTCACCATCCGCAAGCAGAGTGAGGCCGCCATCGTCGCAGCACAGGCCCGCGAGCGTGATGCGAACCAAGTCCTGGAAACGTTCATGGCCCGCTATGCGGAACAGGTAAAAGCCGCAGCCTGTGCGCAGGCTCTCACAAATGTGGAGGCCGTATGCCCGGCATTTCGCGGCTACTGATGTGCGTGCTGCTGGTGCTGATGTTGGCCGGTGCAACCTGCCAGCGAAAGCCTGAGCAGCCCGAGCAGGGCGTTGCCGTGGCTCCCGAGCCAGTGGTGGTGGAGCGGCGCGTGTACGTGCCGGTGCCGCGCATGCTTACCCGGCAGGAGGCGATCGCGGAAGGTCCCATCCCCATGTGCTACGACGTCGCAGCCCAGCGTCGTGCCGCCATCGAGCGCCTCAACGCACGCATGCAACAGATCCAGGCCCTGCAGGGCACGGAGGCCAAGCCGTGAGCTTCGACGAGTCGGTCATCCTGTCGCTGCACCAGGAGCTGTTCGAGCTGTTCGGCTCGGATGGGGTGGTGACACGCGCCGGCGTGAAATCGCCGGTGCGCGTGGTCGTCACCAGCGGTGTCGAGCGCTATGGCAGCAACGGCGAGGTGCTGGGTGTAGTCGATTTGGTTAGCTTCCAGTTGTCAGAGTGGCATCCGAAGGCGGGTGACCAGGTCGAGGTAAAGGGTTGGGTGAAGAAGATCGATGTCATTGCGAAGAACGACGGCTTCGTGGCCGAGGCGGTGATGCTTGGCTGAGCCCGCTCGCACCCAGCAGATTCTTGGGAACCTGCAGGCGCGCCTGCAGGAGATCACCGTTGCCAACGGGTACCGTACTGATGCCGGCGCCGACGTGCGGCTGGAAGAGAGCAGGGAGCCTGCAGAGGCGCCGCGTATCACTCTGTACTCCGGTCAGCGTGTGAGGCCGCAGGACGCGCGTACGCGTGGTGAGCGCGAGTTCACGCTCATCGTTGAGGCGCGCATCCCCGTCGCGCTGGACAGCGTGTACAGCCTGGCCAGAAGTATCGATGAGGACATCGAGCAGGCGCTGGATCAGTACCTGCCGCAGCCGCTTGCGCTGCCACTGGACTTTGAAGAATCGCTCACGCTGGATCGGCCTGATGGTCTGGCAGAAGTCGTGGTGCAGCAGATGTACACCACGAGGTACCGCCGATGACCACTGCGAATGTCGCGGCCGGCAAGCGGGGTCGCATCAGCATGGGCTTCGAGCTGCAGGGCGCGCTCAGTGCATCACGTAACTTGGGCCTGCTCGCCGATCGCCTGCCGTGGGTGCAGCGGCGGGCCATCCAGACCCTACGGCGGCGTCTGCCGGTAGAGGCGCGGCGTGACGCGCAGGCGGAATACAACATCGGCCTGCAGCGTTTCAATCGGGACATCAGCACGCGCATCACCGACGAGGAGATCAAGCTAGTCGGTCACTTCCGCGGCATTGGCCTGCGCAACTACGCAGCACGCCAGACAGCCAAGGGCATCACTGCTTCAGTGATTCGCGGTCGGCGCTCGCAGTACCCGGGGGCATTCTTCGCGCAGCTCAACAGCGGCAACGTGCAGGTGGTGTCCCGGTTCGGCGCGAAGCGTGTGATGACCCAGGGCCGCTACAAGGGCAAGCGCCGCCAGCCGATCGCCGTGGAGTACGGCGCCACCGTGGCGCAGATGCTCGCAAAGGGGCGACGCCCCGAGCGTCTTGCTGACTTCGCGCGCGGGGTGCTGCAACGCGAAGTAATGCGCCTGTTCGACTACTACGACCATGACGGTCCTATGACCACTAACACCGAGGATTCGCAATGAGTACCACAAAGAAGATTCGCATCTACGTGCCGCACACCCACAACGGCAAGAGGTACGTGCCTGATGCCAAGGGCATCGAGCTGGAAGTGAGCCAGCCCGATGCCGCGTTCCTGGAGTCGATCGGTGCTACCAAGCCGCCGTCGCTCGAACAGGATGTGTTGCTGGCCGCAGGCCGCAGCGCCAGCTGATCGAAACACCCGCTGAGCCAGACAACAGAGGTCAATGAACATGGAAACCAAAGATTTCAGCTTTCAAGGGAAGGTCTACCTGGGTACGCGCCTCGCAGGTGGCAAACCTGGCGTGCTGCGCTGGGTGGGCGATTCCCCTAAGTGTGAGGTGGCGCTGAGCACCGAATCGGAGACGCGGCGCGAAAGCTATTCGGGGAAGCGCCTGCCTTCAGCACGCCTGCAGAAGGGCAGTGACGCCAAGGTCAGCATGACCTTGAACTGGGCGAATGCAGACAATCTTGCGCTGGGGCTTTACGGCAAGATCATCACGGTTGCCGGCGGCAGCGTGACGGCCGAGGTGCTGCCCACTGGCCTGGTGGCGGGTGATGTGATCGCACTGGACCGCGGTGGTGTCAGCACGTTGGTGATTACCGACAGTACCGCATCGCCGGTCACTGCAACCGAAGGTACGCACTATGCACTGGAGTCCGCCAACGGCGGCATCGTGCGCATCATCGATCCTGCATCGTTGGTCCAGCCGTTGAAAGCTGCCTACCAACATACGGCGAGCAGGGATGTCTCCATGTTCACCGGCAAGCCACCTGAGCGCTACCTGCTGCTGGATGGCATCAATACCCTGGACAATTCGCCGGTAAAGATGCGGCTGTATCGCCTGCAGTTCGATCCGTTCAGCAGCATTCCGCTGATCAATGAGGGCTTCGGCACGCTGGAGCTGGAAGGGGCGGCCTTGTACGACGACGAGGCCGCGCTGGACGACGATTTCGGTGGCTTCGGCAAGATTGAGCAGTCGACGGCGGTGGCCTGATCCATGGCGAACAAGGTCAGCAAGCGCACCACCAAGGAGGCCGCCGGGGATTCCCCGGCGGCCCTGTCCGAGCTGAGTCCGGATATCACCATCACCGTCGCAGGCCGCAACGTTACCGTGCGCGAGTACGGCTTCTTTGAAGGCCTGGATGTGGCCCAGCGCGCTGTTGGTCTGATCGCCGACATGCGCGTGATGTGTGAGGGCGGCGAGCTCAATTACACACGCATCCGCCGTCTGTTTGCCCAGCACCGAGACCTGGTGGTGGAGCTGGCAGCGCAATCCGCCGATGTTGAGCCGGGCTGGGTACGTGGGCTGGAGAGCGACCGCAAGGGCTCGGCACTGTTCTTCGATACCTGGTTCGGTGTGAACAGCAGTTTTTTCATGCACGAAGTCGTCAACGAGATGCGCGATGCGAGGGCGGCGACGTCGATTGGTATGGCGCTTTCGCAGAACTCGCAGGTGCCGGCCTCGGCGACTTCGATCGAATCGGCCGGTTCACCGAGCGGCAAGTGATTGGGCTGCTCGCAGCCGTACGAGCCGGCAGAAAGCAGCATCGAGCAGATGCCATCGAGGACCGGGTGCTCGCTCGATGGGATGTAAAAGCGGCACAGGCGCGGGTAAGGGAACTGAGGAAATCGCAACGTGGCAAACCGCGACTTTGAGCTGACAATGCGCGCACGGGCGGACTTTGATTCCGCCCGTCGTGAAATCACCGGGACCTCCAGGGATCTGGGTGCGCTGGGTGATGCGGCAGTGGGTGCCAATGACAAGCTGGCTCAGAGCAGCCGATCCGGCTCCGGCACCGATCGCATCCGCGACATGGTGCAGAAGTCGCTCGCCGAGCTGGAGGGCGCGCGCGCGCTCCTGGACGCAGAGCAAGCCAGCGCTGTACCCGCGCAGTCGGGCGTAGCCGGGGCATTGCAGCAACAGGCCACGGCTTACCAGTCCCTTGCCGCTGCCAGTCGCACTACGCAGCAGAACGTTGCGGCGGAAATTGCGCTGATCGGTCAACTCGAAGCTCGGCTCGCACGAGGGGCCAGCAGCGCCGATGATCTGGCCGACACTGAAGCCGCGCTCGATGTGGCAATGCGCAAGGGGCTGGTCACTACCGATCAGTACGATGAGGCGCTGTCCAGGCTCAACGAAGAGCAGGTCAAGCTCGACCGCGAGGCGGAGAAGAGTGGCAAGACACTGCAGGCCACCGTATCCCGCTATGACAAGGCCACAGCAGGCCTGCAGCGCCTGGTCAAGGACGAGGCACAGCTGAAAGCGGCGGTTGACGCAGGCCGCATCTCGCGCGAGCAATACAACCGTGCGATGGCCGCGATTGGCAACGAGCGTGCCAAGCTGCTGGCCGTGCGTGATGGCGCACGGCAGGCAGCGTCTGCGATGGCGGGGCTCAATCTGGAATCGGCCAGCGCGCAGCGCAACCTTTCGCAGATGGTCAGCTACGCCGTGAGCGGACAGTGGCAGCTTGCCGGCAGCCAGATCATGCAGATGGGCAACGAGGCCGGCCTGATGGGCGGCCTCGTGTCGGGTGCTGGGCTTGCTATCGCCGGGGTGTTGGCCACTGTTGGTGGCCTCACTGCAGCAGTCGTGAGCAACTACATCGAGATGCGTGCATTCGACTCCGCGCTCATCTCCACCGGCTACAGCGCTGGAGTGACCAGCAGCGCCTTGGCCGGCATGCGCAACGAAATTGGGGGCGCGACCGGCAACTACGGCAATGCCCAAGCTGCGCTGGAGGCCTTGGCTGGATCGGGCAAAGTAGTTTCTGATGCACTGGAGGCGTCGGGCGCGGCGGCCGTGAATCTAGCCGAGTTGACGGGGCGCAGCATCGAGCAGACCACGGCCGAAGTGCTGACGCTGGCAGATGCTCCGACCGAGGGGTTGCTGAAGCTCAACGAGCGCTATCGGTTCCTCACGCTCGAGGTGTACGAGAACGTCAAGTCGCTGGAAGATCAGGGTAGGGCACAGGAGGCTACCCGCGTAGCAACCGATGCACTGGCGGCTGCTACCGCAACGCGTGTTGCTGAGATGCGTGCCAACGCCGGTTCCCTGGAGCGGGCGTGGTACGACGTGCGGGACTCCGTGCGCAGCGTGTGGCAACAGGTCAAGGACATAGGTCGGGACGATGCCGAAGCCCGCATTGCTGCTGGCCAGCGCGGCATCCTGATGTTGAATGACCAGCGGCTGGACGTGCAGCGCCGCCTTGCGATCGGGGGCATAGACAAAGCAGAGGCTGCGCGGGCCGAACAGCAGCTGCGCAGTCGCATCGCGCTGGAGCAGCAGAACATCGCGCAGTGGCGGGAACGCAAGGGCTTGCAGGATGAGGCAGCCGCGGCCAAAGCTGAGGAACTGCGGGTGCAAGACCAGGCGGTGCGCGCAGCGGCATCCGTCGACCGGGACATGGCGCGTATCGACAAGAAGGTCGAGCGTCAGCAACGGCTCAATGAACTGGTCGAGAAGTACAACCAGATTGCGGTGGCGAACCCTTCGGACAAGCGCCTGTTCGATGGCTCGTATGAGAAGCTCAAGGCGGCCATTGAGAAGGAAACCGATGGTGGAAAGCCGAAAAGCGGGACTTCCACGGCAAAACAAGCTGGGCCAGATGATGCCGCGCTGCGCGAGATCGACAATCTTGAGCGGCAAGTTGCGCTGCTGGCTGACCTGGGCGAGGGGCAGCAGCGTACCAGCGAATTCGCGCGGATCCGCTACGAGGTGGAGCAGGGTGCATATCGCAACGCCAGCGAGGCTGTAAAGCAACAGCTGGTGGATCAATCGCAGCTGCTCGACAGCGAGCGTGCGCGGCGCGAAGAAGCGGAGAAGAATCGCAAGCTCATCGAAGAGACCGGGCGGAGCTATGAGCAGCTGACCGATGCCCTCCGCACACCCGCAGAGGCAGCGCTGGACAAGGCGATCGACCAGATCAACGTGCTGAACGCAGCCATCAAGGCCGGCATCGCGGATCAGGCTGTCTACGACGAGACCCTGCAGAAGATATTCACCGGATCCTTCACGAAGGCGCCGACCTTTCAGGGCATCAGCCCGGAGATTGCTGGGCCATTCGGAGAGCTCAACAAGATCAGCGACGCCCAGGCCGAACTGGAAGCCTGGTACCAGACCCAGCTGGATCTGAATAACAAGTTCCGCGCCGAGAAGAAGATCTCGGATGAAATGTGGAACCAGCAGGAACAAGCGCTGAAGCAGCAGCACGAAGATGCGCTCGCGCGCATTGAGAGTGCACGCCACCAGGTGATGCTGGCTGGGGCCGCGGATGCATTCGGCAGTCTTGCTGAAATGGCCAAGAGCCATGCTGGCGAGCAGAGTCGCACGTACCGCGTGCTCTTCGCAATTTCAAAGGGCTTTGCCGTCGCGCAGGCTGCGGTCGCGCTGGCGCAGAACGTCGCCGAGGCCAGCAAGCAAGGTTGGCCGCAGAACATCCCGGCGATCGCTGCAGCATTCGCGCAAGGTGCAACCATTGCTTCCCTGCTCTCCGCGGCCGAGTACGCCACTGGCGGCCGAATTCGTGGTTCCGGTACCGGCACCAGTGACGATGTGCCGATATGGGCATCGAATGATGAATTCATGGTGCGCGCCGCCTCGGCACGTGAGCCGGGTGCCTACGCGTTTCTGGACGACTTCAACCAGCGCGGGATGTCTGCGCTGTATGACTGGCAACAGTTTGCCGATGGGGGTCGCATTGCAGCCAACGATTCCGTCGCCGGCCCGAACTGGAGCAGGGTCAACACATCAGCCACACGTGCTGCGCAGGCTGGGGGTTCGGCCGCGCTGCGCTTGTACAACCTCTTTGACTTGGACGCACTTGCGCAGGCTGTTGCAAATCACCCAGCGACGGAAAAGCAGATAGTCAACGTCGCTAGTCAGAACGGCCAGGCCATCCGTGCCGAGTGGAATACCTGATGGGCTTTGCCGCCAACAAGCCGCCCATCTGGCCCGTGGCACCCGACTGGAGCGAAGGCGTCCAGGAAACGCTGTCTTGGTCGACGGAGGTGCTGCGTGGTGATGCTACGGCATTGAGCGTGCATACCGGCCTGCGGCTTGGGCCTCGCCGCTCACTCTCCTTCCGCATCCTCGCTGGGGCACGGGAGAAGCGCGTGGCAGCGATGCTGCTAGCCGGGCACAGCGGGCAGTGGCTGCTGCCGGTCTGGCCGGACGTGCAGTGCCTGCCCGCCACAGTGACCGCTGGTGATGTGAACATCGCTTGCGACACCGCCGGCCGGGACTTCGTTGCCGGCGGCCAGGCATTGCTATACACCGATGTCACAACGTGGGAAGCGGTGGACGTCGCCAGCGTGACGGGCAGCCAGCTGCAGCTCACGGCCCCTGTGTCCGCAGCCGTAGCAGCAGGCGCCCGTCTGTACCCGCTGCGCCTTGCCCGACTGCAGGGTGATGCGGAGGAGACACACCTGAGCGACGACGTCAGCCGCCGGACGCTCACGTTCAACATCCGTGGGGCTAGCGAATGGCCGTCGCTGACTGCATCAACGCTGTACCTGGGGCACCCCGTGCTCACCGTCCGGCCGGATGAAAGCACCGACCCTGCCAGCACGCTGGAGCGGTTGCTGAAGAGTGTGGACTATGGGAGCGCACAGCCTTTCGTCCACGACATCAGCAAACTGGCGCTGCGCACGCAGCAGAGCCACTGGAAGCTATTCGGCCGTGATGAGCACACATGGTTCCGCTCGCTGCTCTATACGCTGGAGGGGCGCGGGAATCCAGTATGGGTGCCGAGCTGGGCAGCGGACCTGAAGCCGCTCTTCAGTGTGCCGTCCAACAGCACCACGCTGCAGGTCGAGTGGGCGGGCTATACGCTCTATGGCCTCGGCCGCCCCAATCGCCGTGACCTGCGCATCGAGCTGCAGGATGGCACCGTGTTGTACCGCCGGATCATTGACGCCACAGCTGCCAGCGCCGTCGAGACGCTGATGCTGGACCAGCCGCTGGCCAACACCGCGATCCCGGCGGCAAGGATCCGCATGATCTCGTTCCTTGCGCTGTGCACACTTGCCAGCGACGACATCGAGCTGCAGCACATCACGGATGCAGATGGCGTTGCCACAGTCACAACTGGGTGGTCGGAGGTTGTTCCCGATGCAGCCTAACCGCTTCGGCCGCAAGCGCGTCCATCTGTTCGTGTTCTCGCGGCAGAACCTGGTCTGGCGGTACTGCACGGCCGACCGCGCCCTTGTGGTTGATGGGAAGGTCTACACGTCAGCCCAGATTGAGCGAGGCGACATCAAGCAGACCGCCGAGCGCGCGAAAGACAAGCTCAGCATCAAATGTGCGTACCTACTCGACCCATCGGCTTTGGAATATCCGTCGACGCAGCCCCTTGGTGACAACTGGTTCCCGACCATCCCATCAGATCCGGTCACTGTTGTCTGCCTGGGCTACGACGCCGGCGAAGGCAATGCACCGACGGTCGAGTGGATGGGCGAAGTAACGCAGCCGAAGTTCACCGACACCGAGCTCGAGCTCCTTTGTGAGCCGACCAATGGGCTCGGCCGTGCGCGCGGCCAAGGGATGAAGTGGCAGCGCACCTGCGGGAAGACGCCTTACTCCACTGGCATTCGGGGCTGCAACCTCGATGCAGCGCTGTACGAAGTCAACGGTGTGGTGACCTCGGTCACCACCGCCGGCATCACCGTGGCGGAGTTCGCATCCGCTCCGTTCCCCTTGGGAGGGGGCTACATCACCTGGGCGCGACCCAACGGCATTATCGAGCGGCGCTCGATCACCGGTCACGCAGGTGACACGGTTGCATTGATGTTCGGGGCCGACGGGCTTGCGGTGGGTGCGGTCGTCAGCTCCTGGCCGACGTGCCCGCGTACATGGTCGGCATGCCTCGCCCGTGACAACACCCTCAACTATGGCGGCAGCATCTACAAGCCTGTGAAGAATCCCTTGGACGGAGTGTCGATGTCATGGGGCTGATTCGACACATTCGCCACCGAGCGAACATCTATGCATGGCGAGCAAGGTACTTCTGGCTCGATACCCCCCGGGGTGGCGCTGCGAAGGTGGCTACGTTCTGTTTCGCGGTCTTTGTGGTCATCCTGCAGCTGATCCGGCTCGCCGTCGCCAGTCTTGTGCCGCCACCTGCTGGAGAGCCTGCGAAGGCCGTCTATTGGTGGGTCGTGCAGCTGATCATCCTCGTCGTATCCGCAGCTATTTCGTATGCGATGCGGCCCAAGTCCGAGAAGCCGAAGCCCGTTGCCGGTGACGCCCCGACCGTAGAAGACGGCGCAGACGTGAAACATCACTTCGGGGACTGCTGGGTGAGCGATGAGTTCTTCCAGGCATGGCGGGTGACCGGAACAAAGCCGATCAAAACGAAGGGAGGCAAGAAGTGAGCGAACTGATCGTCACGCTTGCTCATTTGCGCACCATTCCGGGCTTCAGCGCCCGGGGTGGCTTCTGTCGCCGTGGAGCGCATTCCTTCTTCCTGCAGCACCGGCTGGACTGGAGCCGGTTCATACGAGAGGGAATTCCAGCAGCACAACTGGAAGGGACGGGGGATGCGATGGCGCAGGCGCTGGTGAACTGGGCAAGGGAGTGTGTCAGTGGGCGGTAAATCGAAAAAGGTCACGGTTGGTTATTGGTACGAGCTCGGCATTCATGGAGGGCTGGGGATCGGTCCGATCGATGCGTACCTGGAGCTGCGCGGCGGCGATAAGACCGCCTGGAGCGGCGTGGCCACGCATAGCCAAACGATACGAATCAATGCCCCGAATCTGTGGGGGGGCGAGAAAGACCAGGGCGGTATCGTGGGCGAGATTGACCTGATGTTTGGCGAAGCCGACCAGCAGCCCAGCGCACGGCTGGCGCGGATCTTCGGCCCCCAACAACCAGCGTGGCGCGGCGTCGCTACCTATGCTTTTGAAGGCAAATGGGGTGCGATGAACCCATACCCTCAGAAGGGCAGTCACAAGATCCGGAAAATTCTCTCCGGGTGGGATGGTGAATGCTGGTATCCAGAAAAAGCCGCGATCCGCATGGCCGGTACGCCCGGTGTTGAGCCGGACCTAATCGCCGGCTTCAACCATTTCGGTGGTGTGACGGAAGGTCGGATGGCAACTTCCATCCAATCTTCGCTCAGTTGGACTGCTGGCGCGCAGGCCCGGCTTTCAAAGAGCATGCTCTTTGTTCTGGAGTGGGATAACGCTTGGCTGGCCGCAAACCTGCCGCGGCGCGCAATTGTGCGCGACCAGGACACGCAGGACGTAATCTATGACACGGAGTGGGTCGGCGAGGCTTCGATGAAGTCGGGGCTCAATGCCGTCCTCGAAGCGATCAACCGGACGGATCTGCAGGCGCCGTATCACGCCGGGAACACGACCTCCCGGGTCGTGACTCTCTCTTACATCCCGCGCGCACTTGAATGCACCCAGTACACGGTCCGGCCTGCCGGTGCCGGGAACAGCTTCCATAACCTACTTCAGCTATACATCCCGGCGGTACCCGACAGCCGGCTGTATGGCATGAACCCAGCACATGCCCTGTACTACGTGCGCACGCATGGCGAGATCGGCAGGGAGCCGTTGGCGAACATGAACGACGCTAGTTTCCGTGCAGCGGCCGACCGCCTCTACTCGGAAGGCTTCGGTATCACGACGGAATATGCGCCATCTTCGGAGAGCGTCGAAGAGTTCGAACAGCGCATCTGCAAGCTGATCGGCGGCAGCGTCAGCCGCAGCCTGGTCGACGGCCAGTACTACCTCGACCTTGCCCGTGGGGAGTATGTGCTCGAAGACCTGCCCATCATCGGCGATGACGACATCCTGGACTTCAAGATGCAGCCGTCGATCCTTGATGGCGCCGTGAACAGCATCAGCGTTAAGTACTTCGACCCCAACAAAAAGGAGTCGATCAACACGCCGCCGGCACAAGTTCTGGCGTTGATCGATGCCTTCGGCCTGATCCACCAGGATGTTGAGTATCCGGAGGCTCCCACAGCTGAGCTTGCGACGCGGCTCGCAGAGCGTGACGTGAGGCTGGGGGCAACACCGACCAGGGCCCAAGAGCTCGTCGTGATCCCTGATGCTGTACGCGCGATCCGGCCGAACCAGTACTTCCGGCTGAAGTCGCCGAAGCGGCGCATCGCGGAGATGGTTTGCCTGCTCGGGGAGAAGCAAAGCGGAACGCTCAAGAGCGGCGGCGTGAAGCTGGTGGCCTCGGAGGACACCTATAGCCTGCCGGCCAGCGCATTTGTTGAGGTTGAGCCGGGGGTTGATACGCGCCCGGATCCGACTGCGCACCCGATCACCCAACAGGTTGCGTTTGAAGCGCCCTACATCGAGCTTGTGCAGCGGATCGACCGCGCGAACTTAGACGTGCTCGCGGCCGACGCGGGCTACATGATCGCGGCGGCAGATCAGCCCGCAGATGGTGGGCGGAACTTCGTGCTTGCTGTCGCGGACGTGACAGGCGCCTACGCCCAGGACGGCGTCGGCGAATGGTGCCCGGTGGCCTTCGTCGCTGGCGATCCGCTGACCGCCGTCATCGGCCGTCTCGAGCAGTCCATCCCGGTGACGTCGATCACCCATGCCGATACCATCGCTGTGGGCTCCGCGGCTCTCTGGGGCGGCGAGATCGTACGGGTCGATGCCGTGGATACGGATGCCGGGGTGATCACGCTGGGGCGTGGGTGTGCGGACACGATGCCGGCCGAGCATGCCGCTGGCAGCCAGGTGTGGTTCTACGACGACGCTGGGGTTTCCGACCTGGTCGAGTACGCGTCGGGTGAGTCCGTGCGGGTGAAGCTGCTGACGTCGACCGGCACGCAGATCCTGGATACTGCAAGCGCGCTGACGATCACGGTGCCCATCGTCGGTCGCGTGGGGCGCCCGTACCCACCCGCGCGATGCGCTGTGAACGGAACGCTGTACCCTGCCGCGCCTGTGGCAGTGACAGGAAACATCGTGGTGACCTGGGCATCCCGGGATCGGGACGCCCAGGCTGATCAGCTGTTCGACGCCCTGATGCCATCGATCACCCCGGCGCCGCTGACCCGGTTCGGCGTTCGCGTTCTGACCGGCGATCTTGTACCTGTCACTTCGCGCGAGGACGTCGCCGGCACAACTGCGACGATCAGGCTACCGGCTGCTGGGGCCTACGTCATCGAGCTGTACTCGCTGAACGATGCTGGTCCCAGCCTGCAGGTCTTCCGTGCGCAGGTCGACCTGACACTGGGGCCAAGCCCGCCGACCGGAGCCGAGATCCTGGCGCCGACCTGGACGCGGCCGGAAGTGATCATCGATGCCGGGGAGATCACCTGATGGCAGAGGTGATTTCTTACCGGTTCCTGGTGCGCGGTGGCGCCGAAGCCGCCGTGGCTGCGCTCAATGAAGTGCCGCTGCGGCGAGAGCTTGTCATCGAGACTGACACGCTGAAGATGAAGCTCGGCGATGGCGTGACGCGCTACAACGACCTTCCATACTTCTCGGGCGGCAGCACGATCATTACCGTCTCCGCCGCGCCGACCGCGGGCCAAGGGCAAGACGGGGACTATGCGATCTGGCCGAGCTCGACGGCCCCAATGCTCTACGGTCCGAAAGCAGCTGGTGCATGGCCTGTCGGTGTGCCGCTGAAGGGCGCGAACGGCACTTCCGGCAGCGCTTGGTTGCGTGGCACCGCCGTGCCGGCGAGCTCCCTGGGCGCAAACGGCGACTACTACTTGCGCACCACCACGAATGACGTCTATGCGAAAGCGGCGGGCGCGTGGTCGGTGGTTGGCAACCTGCAGGGCTCGCCAGGCACTCCGGGTGAGAAGGGGGACGCCGGCGTGCCGGGACCGTCCTCGCATTGCTTCCCTACCGCCAGCTTTAGTGGCGGGGCCGGTGTCATCGAAGTGGGCGCAGCTCAGTCCCTGTATGTGCCATTCGGGTTCACGGTTACCGGCGCCGCGCTGATCGCAGACCGGGTGGGCACGGTCCAGATCGACATTCGCAAGACGTCGTTTGCCACATACCCCCCGACGTCCCTCAACAGCATCTGTGGCGGCTCACCACCTACGCTTTCGAACGTCGATAAGGGCATCGTGTCGGACCTTTCACTGTGGGACGTGGACATCGCCGCCGGCGACACCCTCCAGTTCGTCTGCACTGCCTGCGTCGGCATCAAAGCCGCGACGCTGACCCTCACTGGATTCAGGAGCTAACTCGTGCCCCGCGTTATTCGAACCATCACGCTCAACTCCACGGCTTCGGATGCGAACTTCCGAGCCTTCGTGTCTGAGGTTGAGAGCCTGCTCGCCGCCTGCGGGCTGGTACGCACGACCGACACCGGGCAGATCAACTCTGCAACCGTAGCTCTCCCCTCGGTCGCGACCTTCGCGGGCTACAGCGTCTGGCGTTTTAACGACCCTCTGCAGTCCGCTGCCCCCGTATTTTTGAAGTTTCAGTTTGGAGTCGGTGCGAGCACGAACCGTTATGCAACGACGCTACAGATCGGCAAAGAGACCGATGGGGCCGGCAACCTCGTTGCGGCTACGTCCACCGCCGTGATCTCGTCAGTGCCTGGTACGGCCTCGAGCACTGCCTCGACAACGTGCTATGCCACCCATTCTGCAGGCTTTTTCGCCATCTCATTCGGGCTCGGGTATTACCCCGCAGCCTATACCGGCTGCTGCGACTGGATCGTGGAGCGCGTCAACGACAATACGGGGGCCGCTACGGCCGAAGGGGTCGTTGTGGTCGGGCCCTCGGCCAACGGCCAGCGCGCCCTGGCTCCTCAATCCGTTGTTGCCCGGTACCTCCCGTCGTTCTCGCTCACGACCGGCGGCGCATTGGGCTTTGTTCCATTCGCGGTGAACGATTCGAAGGTAGGGTTGTCTCCGCAATTGCCATTGCATTTCGTGCCGCTGCCGAAGTGGCGTCCTTTGGTCGGCACGGCCTCGAACATCGCGGGCGAAGTCACCGAGGGTCAGACATTTGAGGCAACCCTAGTGGGCACCGTGCCCCGGACCTACATCGGCCTCGGGGGTGCTTTTGGGTGCACCGCCGGCACGTCACCCACGACCCACACTGCAGTCCTATGGGAGGAGTGACGCATGGCAGACCCGATCAGCGGCTTCGATACGCAGACAATCTCCGTGCTTGGGGAAGACGGCTCGGTCGAGGCACTAGCATCCGTCCAGGCAATTGACCTTTCGCCACCTCAAGGCAACACAGCCCCCCAGACCCACGTAGTAGTCAGCCTCACGGGCTGAAAAGACAGGGCGGCGGCCCGACACCGGCAAGTGCCAGACCGCCGCTGCAACACACCTGATCTCACCAGGTGGCTTTGGCCGAGGCCCTGTTGCTCTCGAGAGCGCGGCAAGTCTCGGCGATCAACATCGCAAAAGGTGAGACATGCCCAATCCTGCAATCCCTTGGCCCGGCGGCAAGCGCCGGCTGATCAAACACCTGTATCCCCACTTCCCGGTCCATGAGTGCTACGTCGAAGCGTTCGCCGGTGGCGCGGCCGCGTTGCTGATGCGCCCCTATCCCGCCCCTGTGGAGGTCATCAACGACATCAACGGAGAGCTGGTGCGGCTATACCGGTGCATTCGACACCACCTCGATGAGTTCATCCGCCAGTTCCGCTGGTCGCTGGTGAGCCGGCAGATGTTCGAATGGGCCCAAATGGAGCGGCCGGAGACCCTGACCGACATCCAGCGGGCCGCCCGGTTCTACTACCTGCAGAAGCTGGCCTTCGGCGGCAAAGTGCAAGGCCAGAGCTTCGGCTACGTTGCCAGTGGCAGTGGCCCGCGGCTCAACTTGCTGCGCATCGAGGAGGAGCTGAGTGCCGTCCACCTGCGGCTGGCCAACGTCATCGTCGAGCATGGCCCATGGCACGAGGTCGTCGAGCGCTATGACCGGCAGGCGACGCTGCACTACTGGGACCCGCCGTACTGGGAAACGGAAGGCTACGGCGTGGAATTCCCCTTCGCTGAGTACGAGCGGATGGCCGATTGGATGCGGCAGGCCAAGGGCAAGGTAGTGCTTTCGATCAACGATCACCCAGAGATCCGCCGGGTCTTCGCCGGTTTCGACTTTGTACCCCTGCAACTGCGCTATACCTTGGGCAAAGAGGGCCGCGACACGGCAGCCGGGGAGTTGATCATCAAGAGCTGGAACGACAGCCAGGCGAGGCTGATCTAGCGCGCCCACTCAGAAAGGTTGATGGCATTGCGCTGGGTCGCATCCCGAAGCAGAAGGTCTAGGGCGCGATTCAATACATCGCGCCCCTGTTGAGCCTTCAGTCCTTCCGAGGCGGAGAGTGGGTGCGCGATGCCGTACTCTCTTTCCGCGCTGTCGTAATCATCCTGCAGATCCATGCAGTCCAGCCACGCGCGGTAGGCGGACTGCAGTGCGGCATGGGCAACAAGTACCGGGGCTTGGTTGTGGATCACGGGCGTGCCTCGTGGATGCGGTTGGTGCGTCCATATCTACGTCCCGGTTCTATAGACCTAAGTTATTTTCTTTGTCTGCACCCAATGAGGCTTCTTCAACCCATTGGCGGCACATGCAATGAACAGCCCAGCCACAATGGACATCCGAATTCGCACTCTTCCCTGGAGGGTTGCCGTCGACCTGATGCTGCACGGCATCGTGGCCGCCGATGCTATGCGTCCCCACAACCGCCTTCTGTCCTGTGAGCTGCGGGATGAGCTGCAGTCCTATAGGGCTAGATGAACCCCTGCAAGCTGCCCTCTGGATACACGCCAAGCTTCACTAGCCATGTGGCCACCAGCTCAATGATCGCCGTCTCGTCTTCGGGGTATTGGTCGATCAGGCGCTCTTCTACGTCGTCGCAGACTTCCCAGAACTGCTCACACTCGCCGTGCTGCTGCAGCGCGTGCCGGATCTCATTGAACGCCAGCTCGTAGTCGGCCCTTTGCTGATCATTCATCGTCAACTCCCGGCTCAACCATGCCTGCATCCCGGATGATCTTCTCCACGCGCTGGTGAAAGTAGATCCAGTCGGCCGGGGCCACGTACTGCTCGATAACCTCGGCTTCCCCGGCGACCTCTTCGGCCTGCTCACCTTCGGGGCTGGACTTGGCGATCGTGGCTGCCCGGGCCTTGAGGTCGTCCAGGCGGTGGTTCAGCTCGGCGCGGGTCAATTTGGCGTCCATGGACAAATCCTAAAGCTGGTGGGCGTTATGCTCCGGTCAAACGGAGGTGACGCGTGTGCTATTCAGCTCAGATCGAAGCCGACTACAAGAAGTTCGTACGCGAATTCGGTGCAGTGGTGGACTTGGGGCTGTTTGCTCAGCTTTGGCTGCGCGACAACAACAAGACCCGCCGACCGAAGACGCCCAGGGCGCTGGATCTGTCGTTCCTCCGGCCCGGTGACTCGAGCGTGGGCGCTATTGCTGCCGAGATTCGGGAATGGGACAACGAGGAAGTCGCACAGCTTGAGACGGAGTTGGCCAGGCAGGCCGAGCGTCTGGCCACTGCCGAGCAGAAGCTGGCCACCAAGCCCACGAAGACCGCGGCGAACGAGCAGCGGATCGCCGGCAACAAGATCGAGCAGACTAAGCGCAGGATTGCCGACCTGAAGCGCGCAAACCTTGAAGCCCGGGATTCCCGCATGTTCCCTGGGTACTACTGTCCGGTGCTGGTCAGCGAGGGCGGCAAGATGGTTGTGAAGCCGATGCGGTACCAGTGTCGTCCCGCTGGGAAGCCAGCGTTCTACGATGAGAAGTACCCGGGCACCTACAACGCCCGGCGCGACAAGCTGGAGGGCTTCTGGAAGGGGGAGTTCGGCCACACGCATGGCCTGCTACTGGTCGACACCTTCTACGAGAACGTGGAGGGCGAAGACGGCAAGAACAGGGTGGTCCAGTTCACCCCTCGCAATGGCGAGCTGATGCTGGTGGCCTGCTTGTGGTCACACTGGACTGACCCGAAGGGCCAGGAGCCGGATCTGCTGAGTTTCGCGGCAATCACCGACGAGCCGGAGCCCGAGGTGGCCGCCGCCGGCCATGACCGGACCATCATCAACATCAAGCCTGAGCACATCGAGGCCTGGCTCAACCCGGACCCCGCGAACCTGCAGGCCCTGTACGCGATCTTCGATGACAAGCGGCACCCGTTCTACGAGCACAAGATCGCGGCTTAAATACTTCTCAACCCAGTGCTGTGGTCCTTTTGCTATTCGAAACGAGCACTCTCAGTCAGGAGAGAGCAGGACGTCTTCAAATAGTCGGATTTCAGGATGCTCCGCCCAAAGCCGCGCCACCGCGCGCCGGAACTCGCTTTGATCTATCTCGGTGAAGGAGGTAATCGTGCCGAGCGGCAGCTTTTCGTGAGACGATAGATCGATACTCACTTCTTGCTCCCAGGGAACCCTTGTCGAATTTTCACGAAACTCGATTCCGCACTCGGCAAGCAAGACAGTGTCTGTTTCAACCAGCGTCCCTTTCTGGCCCGCAAACCAGATCGCCACCTCCCTTGAGAGGCTGAAACTGAGCCATGAATGCGGATATTGGCGGCTATCGACTGCAGTAAGGGTCAGAGCATTTTGCACGCATTCTGAAACATAGATGTCGGTGGCTCCTGCTCCTATCGTGTCGTCGCTGGCGTAGACCTGCCCCGTCCTCGCCGGTCCCTTCCTCGAAATCCCGGACCCATCATTGAAGGAGGCGGAGGTAATCCCTCGGTACAACTTCAATCTGCCCACCCCTTGTCGTAAGTGAGGGGTAAGTGTAGTCGGAGACGCATCTGGAGTGGCCTAGATGTCCGTGTACAGAAGCCGGCTGATCGCACGATTTGAGAGCAGTTGGCTACACGCTAACTCGATGCTCCCGACCCCCTACAACTGGCTCGATAACCCCGACACCTGCTACCTGTGCTTCAACTACGCGACCGTGGCGGTCCTGAAGCTGGAGGCGGGCAGGGTGGCCGGCACCCTCAACTGGCAGGGCCGGTCCTTCTGGTTCAATGCCGGCTCCTACCGCCAGGGCAAGATGTGGGTAGAGCGCTGGATCGCTGCGCGGGGCGATGACTTGCCGAGCAGGCCGGTGAAGCCTCGCCGTCGATCGCGGGAGAAGATGGTGCTGCAGGCACTGATCAGCAAGCAGCCCGCGGCTGAGGTGAGGGTGCCGAGGTAAGCTCGGCACTGCAGTCGAACGACATTCCGGACTGCAAATTATTCCTCGATCTATTCCAGCGGGGACTGCCGAGCTTGGCTCGGCAGTTAATAGCTTCGTGCGGACCCATCACTTCGTGACTCGTGAGCCCAGCTGATCACGATGCGTCACCCAGCCACCTCTTGGTCGTTCCCAGCAGCGTGATCGTCACCCGCAGGTCCCACATCCTTGCTCCGTCACGCAAGCTGCGGGTTCTGGGCGTAACGCATCTACGAGACTTCGACTGGAGCGATCGATGGTTACAGGCGCGCGGCCAATTTCTCAATTGCGTCCCTGGCATCATTGAGGTACGCCGACTTAACCTCAACGCGATGCCCATTGATGGTTTGCTTTCCGACCGTTACTGAGTGGAAGGGCAGTCCTTTGGCGAACGCAACAACACCAGTCGTCTGAAAGTCCCGTACTTCCACGAAAGCATCGTTGATGCCCGTGAACGTGAAGAGCTCTGGATTCGTCACCATGAGCGCCCCCACGTCCTGCTCAATCGAACGGAGAACCGCCACATAGGCTGAGGCAGGTCCCATATACTGAGTAAGCCGATTCTTCGCGATGAGGTGAACTTTTGGAAGCGCACGCTCAGCAGCTTTCAGCTTTGTCGCGAATGCGTATGCGGAGTAAATCTCCGATGGAAGCTTGAGCCCGTAGACAAGTGAAAACGCGTTCTGAATTGCCCGGCGCGAGGAATCGTCCGCCATCACAGGAAGAACAATTCGATCTGAAGTCGCTAGTGCAATCTGTGTGTACAAAGAAAAACTGGGATTGCAGTCGATGAAGACGGTGTCGTATTCGGACTCGAGTTGCTTGAGGAAGTCACTCAGCCAGTCAATGACGGCAATCCATGCATTGGTGCCCGGAATGTTGTTGTTCGCCAAAGTATTAACGGCGTTGGACTGCAATTCCAACAGTGGGTCGCCGCACACGAGGTCGATGTTGTGCGGGATCCCAGCGTTGAACCTGGCAGGGTTGGTAATGAAGTCGTGAGAGTTGAATGTAGGTGGCGAGTATGGGGACGGCAGACGCATTTGAAAGTAACCGCCAATGCTGCAGCGGGGAACCAACCCTTGCTGTCCGAGTAATTTCTCGCTGCCCCTATTATTAAGCCCACCCAAAAGCAACTCTGAAAGATTTGCCTGAGGGCACATGTCAAGGACAAGGACCCGCTTTCCAGGATTGACGGCTGCATAGCGAGTGATCGCCTGAAACGCCAAGCTGGTCTTCCCCGTGCCGCCCTTGTTGTTCCAAAACGCGTATTTAAAATCCATCGCGCAACCTCCCAAAGTGTCGTGTTTGGACATAGTACTGTCCGTTATGGACGCGTGCAAGTCGAATCAGGACTATTCACGGATGCTTGAGTGCGTCGCGATCGGTGCGATTGACCGGCCTCAATATTGGCTCCATGACGACGACAAGCAGGAAGGCCCAGTGGGCACGAAAGCGGGCGGCATCACTGTGGGACCAGGCCCGGCAGGTGGACGCAGCAGCGTCCGGCGATTGGCGATCGAGGCACAGGAGCAGCACCGGCGCCGACAAGCTGCGTCGGGAGGCCGCCAAGTTCGAGGCGATGGCAGCTCGGTGGGAGGGCGACTATATAGACTTGGCCGGCTGAGCCCGCAGCTTGTCCAGATAATCAGCCCATTCCTGCATCATCTTCCTGCGTTCCGGCAGGTGTGATGTCCGGTTGTAGGATCGGCCGTTCGGGTCCCGGACCTCATGCGCCAGCTGGTGCTCGATGATGTCCGGCCGGAAGCCCAGCACCTCGTCCAAAATGGTGCGCGCCGTCGCCCGGAACCCATGGCCGGTGACAGTGCCGGTCTCGTAACCCATGCGGCGCAGCGCCGCGGTGACGGCGTTCTCGGACATCGGCCTGTCGCGTGACCGGGCAGACGGGAACACGTAGCGCCCCCGGCCCGTGAGCGGCTTGATCTCTCCCAGCACTGCCAGCACCTGCTCGGAAAGCGGCACCAAGTGGGGCCGGCGCATCTTCATGCGCGATGCCGGGATGGTCCAAGTCTTTCCATCCAGATCGAACTCTGCCCATTCGGCCTGCCGCAGCTCCCCAGGGCGCAGGAAGACCATCGGTGCCATCTGCAGAGCGCAGCGTACAACCATCGTCCCGCTGTAGCTGTGCATCGCCCGGAGCAATGGCGCCAGCTCGTCCGGGTCGGTAACCGCAGCGAATGAATTGTCAGGCGGCGAGGCGAGGGCGCCACGTAGGTCGGCGACCGGGTTTCGCTTGGCTCTGCCGGTGGCGATGGCGTACCGCATGACCTGGCCACAGTTCTGCATGATGCGGTGGGCGGACTCGATGGCGCCGCGGCCCTCGACTCGCCGGGCAACGGCCAGGAAGTCGGTGGCCTCCAGCTCTGCCGCCGGCCTGCTGCCGATCCAGGGGAAGACGTCGTTGTCGAGCCATGCCGCGACCTTGATCCGGTAGCTATCCACCCAGTCACGTTTGGTCAGCCATTCCCGGGCGATTACCTCGAAAGTATTGGCGCCCAGCTCGGCGCGTGCAGCGGCTGCTGCCTTCTTGTGCTCCCCGGGATCGACGCCTCTGGCCAGCAGCTGGCGAGCATCCTCACGACGCTGCCGGGCGAGGGCAAGCGGGACATCGGGGTAGATGCCCAGGGCAAGCAGCTTCTCCTTGCCGGCTACGCGGTACTTCCAGCGCCAGTAACGGGCACCGGTCGGCTGAAGCAGCAAGTACAAGCCGCCACCGTCAGAGAGCTTCAGGGGTTTGTCACCGGGCTTGGCGCGGCGAATTGCGAGATCGGACAGGGGCATGTGGACTCGGGCGGTCTTGGGGGTATCGACTCCGGGGTAACCCCCAGATACCCCATGTTGTACCCCCACCGTCGCACAGACTGAAACGCACAACGGCGCACAGGCGCGGAAACAAAAAAGGCCGGAAACCCTTGTTGTTGTTGGGTTTCCGGCCTGTTTCGGGCCTTGACGGCCACTTCATTGGTGGAGGTGGGCGGAATTGAACCGCCGTCCGAAGGCACTCCATCCCCGGCACTACATGCTTAGCTCACCGTTGGATCTCGCCCTGTGGCAGCACGGTGTGCAAAGCGCACCCCAGGACCAGCCTGTTTTGGTTAAGCCGTGACTGACAGGCAGCCGTCACAGCCGGTTCCGTGATAATGACCCTACATCCACGAGCACGGGCACAAGTGGGTTCGGGGCTTACGCCTTAAGCGGCGAGAGCGTAGTTGTCGTCGTTGGCAACTAGAGTTTTGCAGCTGGATTTACGAGGAAAGCTACCCCCTCGGCATGCGCCAAGCGACTTCACAACCCCCGTCGAAACCAGTGCACCCCCGGTTAAGCGTTGATTTGTAAAGGTTCTGATCCTTTCGTGCCGACCAAACAGAGCAGAAACCTCGCTGACAGGGAGGATGCTACGGCAAAGAACCTGAACAGTCACGTGATAAGCGCGCATCCGACTCTGTCGATGGAAGGCTTGCGGTCCCGGTGCTCAACGTTCTGCTCTGCGAGCCTGCGGCAGGTCGGCTGGATGAAGCAGAATGCCCGCTTCATTCGTAGCACCGATATCTTAGGAGCACCCCGTGACGCTGGAAGCGTATTTGAGCAGTCATTTCGTTGATAAACCCACCTTCGCCTCGCTCGCCAACATTTCGTCTGCCCGCCTTGATGCGCTGCTGGCGGCCCAGGCCGTACCGGCGGCGTCCTACACCTGCAGCAATGGTGTGATCCGCTCGGCAGCATTCGGCGAGACAGCGATCAGCGAGCCGATTGAAGGGGAATTTTTCAGGCCGGAATGCGCTCGATGGGCCTTGATTGCCGATCAGGCGGCGCCCGGCGAAGAGCGCGACGCGGTGAGCACCGTGCTCGCGGGAGAGCTTGAGCGGCACCTGAGGAGCTGCGGCCTGGAGGTGTCCGCGGTGGAGGCGAAGGTAGCGAGTCTGCTGCCGCACTTTTTCAATGGCACGTTTGGCCTGTGTGTCGCGGCCCCGTCCAGCGGTGCGGGCATCGCTAAAAAGGAATTTCTCCAGGACAAGCTTGTAGCGCTTACCCGCAACGGAACCGAAACCGAACCTGCGGGTATCAGGCGAAGTGAGTTGTTGAAGCTGGTCGATGACTACGCCAACGCTGCGATGCCTTTTTCACCCGCCGAGTACGACCGCAGCAGCCGGAAGCGCCTGGTTGACGATTTCCGGGTGCTTCTGGCCAGCGACTGACGCTTCCGGCGTTCGACGCTGGATCGGCAGCGTATTCGCAACTGCCCGGGCACGCTTGCAGATCAACCGCCTGCTGCAGGCTTATAGCGATGAGCAGGCCGTTGACGTGGAGGAACGCGGGCGCGGAATCAGCGCGACTTCAAGGCCTTGAATACGAGCATTGAGCCGGTCATCAGGCAGGCGATGATGGTCGCGATTGACAGCGGCAGATGGAATTCCTGGCGGCCTGCCAAGGCGAAGCCAGCATGCAGCAGGGCGGTAAGGACGCCCATGCCTCCGCAGAGCAGGGCGTAACGCCTTGCGTTCGGCGTGCGCAGCACAACGTGTTGATAGCCGTGCAGCAGTATGCCGACCGCCACAGCGTTGAATACCAGAAAGCCCTGGATGCCGCCGGGAACCCGGAACATTTCCCACTCATGCCAGAAGGCAGCGTCGATCTGATGGGCAATCAAGGACAGCAGCGTTGCGGTGTACCAGCGATCCATCGTGAATGAGCTCCAGATCAGGCCGCTAGTCTAGTCAACTATCCCTTCGATGGCTGCCGAGGCAGCAAGTCCTTGTGCGGCGGGTCGTGCGTGGGAGTTAACGCCGCACCGACCTTTCTGCGACGTTTGACGCCTGAGCATGAGTGCCTGGACGTTTGGTGAAGTGAGGGCGGTCATGCAGCAGCGCGATGTGCGCAGCCTGCAATCATTGGCGGGCGATGTAGGGGCTGGGTTCCGGCGGCGGGCCTTGGCGCCTGCGCTGGTCTATGCGGTGTTGCTGATGGTGGTGCTGATTGCGGTCTTGGCTGGGCGGGGTCATTGGCCGCAGGTGGCGCCGTTGATGCTGCTGTTCTGTGCCGGAATGGTGGGGCGGATGCGCTCGATGCGGCGGCGCTGGTTGGGCATCTACCTGGCGGCGGTGACGTTGTTGCTGCTGTTGCAGTCGCCCTGGTCCGGGTTGGCGCCGGCGGGTGTGGAACGGGTGGCCTTGGTGGCAATGGCCTTTGCCTTGGCGCAGGTGTTGATTTACACCGTGCGGCTGTTGCAGCTTGCGCAGGAATTGCAGCTGCAGGCCAATGACCTGGATGATGCCGCGATCCTGGCCTTGTTGCCGCCGGAGGCTGCCGAAGATGCACGCCGGTGGCTGGCGGGGGATGACCGCAAAGTTGCCGAATTGAGGGACGTGGTCAGCTTGAGCGTGCTGTGCGCAACACTGCGGTCGCCCGGCACGCAACGCCGCCGGTCGCGGCGGGAACTGTTGCGCTGAAGCATCTGGCGCGGATAAAGCTGCTCTCGACAGCCCTCTCGGGCAGCTGCAGCGCGTGCGCGCACAACCTCAGCGCATGTAACCGAAAGCGAACTGGTCGAGGGCCGGTTTGGTTCATTCGTCCTGGAACGTTGGTCGTGTTGGCAGGTTGTGTTCATGCGCCAGCCAGGGTGGGTTTTCGGCATACATCTCCTGGATGAGCTGTTTGACCAACTGGATGTACTCGGATTCATCCGACCGACGGTAGTTGAGGATGACCGGGGATGTAGCCCGCTCCCCTTCGATGAGGCGGTAGACAATGTCGCTGCGCAGCTGCCGTGAAGCGCTGGGGACGATGCACATGCCGGTCTCCGCGGCCACCAGCCCAAGCGCGCTCTGCAGTTCCTTGGCCTCCAGCACCTCGGAGGGCTGAACGTTGGTCTCATGCAGCAAGCTGAGGACATGGTCGGCGAAACCTGGTCGAACATCCTTCGGGTAGACGATCAGCAGTTTTCCCGACAGCGCGGAGAGCGCCAAGCGCAACACCTCCGGCGGCGATGAAGGTGAGCTGGCACGCCTGCACACCACGGTGAAGTACACGTTCTAGTGCCTGTGCGCATGCTGCGGAGGCTGCAGCATGCAGCATGTTCCGGCCAGTCGACGCCCGCAGCGGCTGGTTGCTTGCGGGTTGGCGATGCGGCGGTTGCTCGTATCTGTGGACTTCACAATGCGCAGATGCGCTGGGCCGGCGTTGCTGTGGCGCTGCCCGCCATGTGGCGTGCTGCGCGACTAGAGGTGCTTGCGCAGATATATCCGCTGGTGGCCGGGCGGGAAATCGGCGAGTCGGCCGAACACCTCGTAGCCGTGGCGCAGGTAAAAGCCCTCGGCCTGCCAGTCGAAGGTGTCCAGCACTACGCTGTGTGCGCCGGCGGCCTTTGCCTGTTGTTCGGCCTGCAGCAGCAGTTGGCCGCCCAGGCCCTGGTCACGGAGCTCGGGATCAACCCAGAGCACGTGGATGGCGAGCCAGCCTGCGCAGATGTCGCCGAACAGGCCGGCGCAAGGCCTTGCGTCTGCCCCCTGGATGACCAGCTGCAGCGGCAGCTCATCGAAACTATTGCCGCTGGCCTTGCGGTTGAAGGCCAGCAGCTGTGCGCACAGCGCCTGCACATCCTGCGCGCTGGCTGCCTGCACCGTGCGCTGTGCAGGCATCAGGCGTTGCGGTTGTGGGCACGCATGGCGCGCTGCTTCTCACGGTCCCAGTCGCGTTCCTTGGCGGTGTCGCGCTTGTCGTGATTCTGCTTGCCCTTGGCCAGCGCGATCTCGATCTTGATCTTGTTCTTTTTCCAGTACATCGCGGTGGGTACCAGCGTGTAGCCGTCACGCTCGACGCGGCCGATCAGCTTGTCGATCTCGCGCCGGTGCAGCAGCAGCTTGCGCTGGCGGCGGTCTTCCGGAACGGTGTGGGTGGAGGCCTGGATCAACGGGGTGATCTGCGCGCCGATCAGGAAGATCTCGCCATCCTTCACATAGGCGTAGGCGTCAGTCATGTTGCCGCGGCCGGCGCGGATGGCCTTGACCTCCCAGCCCTGCAGCACCAAGCCGGCTTCGACCCGATCCTCCAGGTGGAATTCGTGGCGCGCGCGCTTGTTCAACGAGATGGTTTTGTCGGCCGTCCCGTTCTTTGCTTTATCCTTGCTTTGTTTCGTGCTCATTTCCGTATTGTCTCCGATTCGGGGGCTTCCCGAACACTTTCTGTATCTGTATCGCCATGACTACCATTCGTCGCAGCGCGCTGGTCGAACACTCCGCCGAGCGCATGTTCAATCTGGTCAACGATGTCGCCGCCTATCCTGGCCGGTTCCGCTGGTGTGACAAGGCGGAAATCCGGGAGCAGGGCGAGGAGCGACTGGTTGCCCGCCTCGATCTGGGCCTGGGTTCGTTCCGTACCTGGTTCATGACCGAAAACACCTTGCAGCGGCCGCACAGCATCGACATGAAGCTGCGCGAGGGCCCGTTCAAGCGCCTGCATGGCCGCTGGGAGTTCCACTCCCTGTCCGAAAGTGCCTGCAAGGTCACCCTGGAGCTGGAGTTCGAGCCGACCTCGCGCCTGCTGGGGCCGGCCTTGGCGCTGGGTTTCCAGGGCCTGGCTGACCGCATGGTCAACGATTTCGTGCGCGTGGCCGATCAGGAGCCTTGAAGATGCGCGTGGACGTGGTGCTGGCCTGGCCGGACCGTTACCAGCACCGGCAGCTTGAGCTGGCGGAAGGTTGCACGGTCGCCGAGGCGGTAGCGCAGGCGGCGCTGGATGGCGCTGCCGATGCTGTGGCAATGGCGGTGCACGGTGTGCTTGCGCAGCCGCAACAGCGGCTGCTGGACGGTGATCGCATCGAGCTGCTGCGTCCGTTGCTGGCCGATCCCAAAGAGAATCGCCGCCGGCGGGCGCGCGGCGGCGATTGATTCTGCGGCAGGGGCGCTGGCTCAGCGGCCCTTTTTCTTGTCCTTGGCCAGGTTGCGGCCGAACTGGCGCACGCTGTTGCGGGCCAGGTCGGCATCCTGCGTCGGGAAGTAGTCGCCTTCCCAGCGGGTGACCTGGTCGTTATCGAAGAACACGGTGAAATTCTTCACCTCGGTCCTGCCCAGGCGGTTCACGCGCTGGCTGGCGGTGTAGTCCCAACGCTGGGCGTGGAACGGGTCAGCGATGGACGGCGTGCCCAGCAGCGCGTTGACCTGCTGCTTGCTTTGGCCGACCTGCAACTGCGCCACGGACTGTTCACGGATCAGGTTGCCCTGATAGATGGGCTGCTTGTAGATGATGCCGCAGCCAGTAGTGGACAGGGCGACAACGGCGATCAACAGGAGGTTGCGCATTAGGTAGGGCGGTTGAGGAAATCAGGTCGATGATACACTCCCCGGCACCCAGCGCGATCTGACCGGAGATAACTGGCGTTAAACCGCCAATGAACACGATGGCCATGGAATCCAATGACCTGCGCAAAGTCGGCTTGAAAGTAACGCATCCGCGGATGCGCATCCTTGCTTTGCTCGAGCAGAACACCCCCCATCAGCACCACCTCACTGCCGAGGACATCTACCGCAAGCTGCTTGATTGCGGTGATGAGATCGGGCTGGCCACGGTTTACCGTGTGCTGACCCAGTTCGAAGCGGCGGGCCTGGTGCTCAAGCACAACTTTGAAGGCGGCCAGGCGGTTTATGAGCTGGACCGCGGCGGCCACCACGACCATATGGTGGACGTGGACTCGGGCAAGATCATCGAGTTTGAAAGCCCGGAAATCGAGGAGCTGCAGCGGAAGATCGCGGCAGAGCACGGTTTTGAGCTGGAAGAACACTCGCTGGTCTTGTACGTGCGTAAAAAGCGTAAGTAAGGCCTTGGCGGCACGACCCTTTGGCTGTTGCTGCTGAATCAAAAACACCGGCCAATGGCCGGTGTTTTTGTTTGTGTCCCTCGTATTAACCGATGGCAAGTGCCCACTGTAGCGCCGAGCCATGCTCGGCAAGGGCTTTCTCGAGCCACTGACAGCCCGCACCGTAGTGCCGAGCCATGCTCGGCAAGGGCTTTCCCGAGCCACTGTCAGGCCGCACCGTAGTGCCGAGCCATGCTCGGCAAGGGCCTTTGGAGCCAAGCCCGAAGAGCCAAGAGCTGCCCTCACCCCAACCCCTCTCCCGCAGGCGGGAGAGGGGCTTTTAAAGCCAAAGCCAAAGCCCAAGCCCAAGCCCAAGCCCAAAGCCCAAGCCCAAAGCCCAAAGCCCAAAGCCCAACCCGCCGTCCTCACGCCTCCGTCAGCAGCTTCCGCGCAGCCGCTCGCGCTTCCTTGCTCACCTCAGCGCCACCCAGCATCCGCGCAAGCTCTTCCTCGCGGCCCTTGGCATCCAGCAGCTCAACCGCACTCTGGGTCATGCCTTCCACCGGGGCCTTGCTTACCCGGTAATGCGCGTGGCCCTTGGAGGCGACCTGCGGCAGATGGGTCACGCACAGCACCTGGCGGCGTTCGCCAAGGGCGCGCAGTTTCTTGCCGACGATGTCGGCAATGGCGCCGCCAATGCCTGAATCCACTTCGTCGAAAACCATCGTCGGCACCGCATCCAGGCCCAGGGCGGCGACTTCGATCGCCAGCGAAATGCGCGACAGCTCACCGCCTGAGGCCACCTTGCGCAGGGCGCGGGCGGGCTGGCCGGCGTTGGCGGCGACCAGGAATTCGACCCGCTCGGCACCATTCGGGTCCGGGCGCAGCTGTGCCTGCGGCTCCAGCTCGATGCGGAATTGGCCGCCGCCCATGCCGAGCTCGCCAATCAGCGCGGTGGTGGTCTCTGAAAGAGAGCTCGCCGCGGTTTGGCGGCTGCTGGAAAGGGTGGCGGCCACGGCCTGCCAGCGGGCCGCAGCCTTGTCGATCTCGCCGGCCAGCTTGGCCAGGCGCTCGTCGGCGCCGCGCAGCTGCTCCAGCTCGGTTTCCAGGCGGTCGCGGGTGGCGGCAAGGTCTTCCATTGGCACGCGGTGCTTGCGGGCCAGGTCGTGCAGGCGGCCCAGGCGGCGTTCGATGTCTTCAAAGGCCTCCGGGTCGCTGTCCAGGTCGTCTTGGACCCGGTCCAGCTGGGCAAGGGCTTCGTGCAGCTGGATGCCGGCGGCATCGAGCATGGCGTCGACGTCGCCAAGCCTGGCGTCGTGTTGGCTGACCCGTCCCAGCTCGTGCCGTACCTGCTGCAGCAGAGACAGTAGGGAGGGGCCGTCCTCATCGCCATTGAGCAGGCCGCCGGCGCGTTGGCAGGCCTCGATCAGGGCGGTTGAATGGGCTTGGCGGCGGTGGCTGGCGCCCAGCGCGACAATCGCCGCCGGCTCCAGTTCCTCGCGCTGCAGCTCGCCCAGCTGGTGTTCGAGAAAGCCGATCCGGTCGGAAACATCGCCTTGCTGGGACAGCGCATCGCGCTCGTCCAGCAACGCCTGCCATTGGCTGGCGGCACCGCGCACGGCGGCACGCTCGGCCTCATTGCGGGCGAAGGCGTCAAGCAGGGCCAGCTGGCTGGGGCGCGACAGCAGGGCCTGCTGGTCATGCTGGCCATGGATTTCGACCAGGAAACCGGCCAGTTCGGACAGTTGCGACACCGGTACCGGGCGGCCGTTGATGAAGGCGCGGGAGCCGCCGT
Source organism: Stenotrophomonas sp. STEN240 (assembly GCF_056756175.1). NCBI lineage: Bacteria > Pseudomonadati > Pseudomonadota > Gammaproteobacteria > Lysobacterales > Lysobacteraceae > Stenotrophomonas > Stenotrophomonas sp. STEN240. The sequence goes on from NZ_JBRRBO010000012.1 coordinate 110,455, forward strand.
CGGCGCGGATCACCCGCCGCAGCTGGCATTGCTCCTCGTCATCGAGCTCGTTGTCGCGCAGCCAACTGCGTGCCGGGGCGTCGTCTTCCAGGCTGAATTCGGCCGACAGCTCGGCACGGCTGGCGCCATGGCGGACCACGCCGGAGTCGGCGCGCAGGCCGGACAGAAAGCCTAAAGCGTCCACCATCAATGACTTGCCGGCGCCGGTTTCACCGGAAACGACAGTCATGCCTGGGCCGAACTCCAGTTCGGTGGCGCGGACAACGGCAAAATCCTTGATCGATAGATGTCTGAGCATGGCTGGCAGGTCTAGGGGCCGGGCAAAACTAGCACGCGTGCCGGGCAGGTCAATGTAGGTGAGGCGATGGCCTGCCCAGATTAGGAACAATGCGTCTCACAGAGTGAGCCAGAGCCTTGAAACTTCCAGTACAGCCCACATACGGGGCGAGGTAGACGGCAGATCATCCGTCAGGGAAACCAGAAATGAACCAAGAGCACACTGAATTCGACCCCGAGAACACCGCCAACGGCGGTGACGACGCGCACCACGACCAGATCGAGGCGCTGCGCGCCGAGCTGGAGCAGGTCAAGGCCGAATCGCTGCGCGAACGCGCCGATCTGGACAACCAGCGCAAGCGTGTGGCCCGCGACATCGACCAGGCCCGCAAGTTCGCCAACGAGAAGCTGCTTGGCGAATTGCTGCCGGTGTTCGACAGCCTCGACGCAGGCTTGGCTGCCGCTGCCAGCGAGCCCAATCCGCTGCGCGAAGGTATGGAATTGACCTACAAGCAGCTGCTCAAAGTAGCCGCTGACAATGGTCTGGTCCTGCTGGACCCGGCCGGCCAGGCTTTCAATCCGGAGCATCACCAGGCCATCAGCCAGGTGCCGGCACCGGCTGGCGTGGCCCCGGGCGCGGTAGTGACCGTGTTCCAGAAGGGCTACCTGCTCAACGAGCGCCTGCTGCGGCCGGCGCTGGTTGTGGTGGCCCAGGCCGACTGATCGGCCGCGCTGGCTGGCCGCTGCCTTAATCAGGCGCGGCTGCCGGCAAACACTGTTCCGGGGATGACTTGAATGTCATCAGGTCCTCCCCCACATCCCATTCATCCCCGGCGGCTGCCGGCAAACGAATACTCAGGAGTCCCCCATGGGCAAGATCATTGGTATCGACCTCGGCACCACCAACTCGTGCGTGGCGATCATGGACGGCGGCAAGGCCCGCGTCATTGAAAACTCGGAAGGCGACCGCACCACGCCCTCCATCGTCGCCTACACCAAGGACGGCGAAGTACTGGTGGGTGCCTCGGCCAAGCGTCAGGCCGTCACCAACCCGAAGAACACCTTCTACGCGGTGAAGCGCCTTATCGGCCGCAAGTTCACCGACGCCGAAGTGCAGAAGGACATCGCCCACGTGCCGTACGGCATCCTGGCGCATGACAACGGCGATGCATGGGTACAGACCAGCGATGCCAAGAAGATGGCACCGCAGGAAATTTCTGCCCGCGTGCTGGAAAAGATGAAGAAGACCGCCGAAGACTTCCTCGGTGAAAAGGTCACCGAAGCGGTCATCACCGTGCCGGCCTACTTCAACGACAGCCAGCGCCAGGCAACCAAGGACGCAGGCCGCATTGCCGGTCTGGACGTCAAGCGCATCATCAACGAGCCGACCGCCGCTGCCCTGGCCTATGGCCTGGACAAGGGTGACAACAAGGATCGCAAGATCGTTGTGTACGATCTGGGCGGCGGCACCTTCGACGTGTCGATCATCGAGATCGCCAACGTCGACGGCGAGAAGCAGTTCGAAGTGCTGGCCACCAACGGTGACACCTTCCTGGGCGGCGAAGATTTCGACAACCGCGTCATCGAGTACCTGGTTGAAGAGTTCCAGAAGGACCAGGGCATCGACCTGCGCAAGGATCCGTTGGCTCTGCAGCGCCTGAAGGACGCTGCTGAGCGCGCCAAGATCGAGCTGTCGACCGCGCAGCAGACCGAAGTCAACCTGCCGTACGTCACTGCAGACGCTTCCGGTCCGAAGCACCTGAACATCAAGCTGACCCGCGCCAAGCTGGAAAGCCTGGTCGAAGAGCTGATCAAGAAGTCGATCGAGCCGTGCCGCGTTGCGTTGAATGACGCCGGTCTGCGTTCGAGCGACATCAGCGAAGTGATCCTGGTCGGTGGTCAGACCCGCATGCCGAAGGTGCAGCAGGCCGTGACCGAGTTCTTCGGCAAGGAACCGCGCAAGGACGTCAACCCGGACGAAGCCGTGGCACTGGGTGCCGCGATCCAGGGCGGCGTGCTGGGCGGCGACGTCAAGGACGTGCTGCTGCTGGACGTGACCCCGCTGTCGCTGGGTATCGAGACCATGGGTGGCGTGTTCACGAAGATCATCGAAAAGAACACCACCATCCCGACCAAGGCCTCGCAGACCTTCTCGACCGCTGAGGACAACCAGTCGGCCGTGACCGTGCACGTGCTGCAGGGTGAGCGCGAGCAGGCCCGTTACAACAAGTCGCTGGCCAAGTTCGACCTGTCCGGCATCGAGCCGGCACCGCGCGGCATGCCGCAGGTTGAGGTGTCCTTCGACATCGACGCCAACGGCATCCTGCACGTGTCGGCCAAGGACAAGAAGACCAACAAGGAACAGAAGGTCGAGATCAAGGCCGGTTCGGGTCTGTCCGAGGACGAGATCGCACGCATGGTCGCCGACGCGGAAGCCAACCGCGAAGAAGACAAGAAGTTCCAGGAGCTGGTGCAGACCCGCAACCAGGCCGACGGTCTGATCCACGCCACCCGCAGCGCCATCACCGAGCATGGCAGCAAGGTTGGCGGCGACGTGATCGGCAAGGTTGAAGCCGCACTGGCCGATCTGGAAACGGCAATGAAGGGCGACGACAAGGCACAGATTGAAGCCAAGTCGAAGTCGCTGGAAGAAGCCGGTCAGGCCTTGTTTGCCGCCGCTTCGGCCGGTGAGCAGGGTGGCCCGGCGCCGGGCGCCGATGCTGGCGCCCAGTCCAATGACGACGTAGTGGACGCTGAGTTCACCGAAGTCAAAGACGACAAGAAGTAAGCAAGGCCGGAGTTGTGCCTGGGGATTCGGGATACGGAGCTAGCGCTCCGGCTCCCGGGTCCCCTTCCGGTATCTGCAATACCCGGCTTTCTGTCCCTGATTTCCAACCCCGATTCCAGAACCTCATGTGCCGATGAAACGCGATTATTACGAAGTACTGGGCGTAGCCCGCACCGCAACCGATGAAGAGCTGAAGAAGGCCTATCGCCGTTGCGCGATGAAGCACCACCCGGACCGCAATCCGGGCGACGCTGCCGCCGAATCCGCCTTCAAGGAGTGCAAGGAGGCGTACGAAACCCTGTCCGACGGCAATAAGCGGCGCATGTACGACGCCCACGGCCATGCTGCGTTCGAGCACGGCATGGGCGGCGGTGGTGGTCAGGGCGGCCCGGACATGAACGATATTTTTGGCGACATCTTCGGCAATATTTTTGGCGGAGGTGGCGGCGGTCCGCGCCAGCCGCGTCGCGGTGCCGACATCGGCTACGTGATGGAGCTGGACCTGGAAGAAGCGGTGGCCGGCGTTGAGCGCCGCATCGAGATTCCGACCCTGGCCGAATGTGGCGATTGCGACGGCAGCGGCTCGGAAGACCGCAAGGTTGAGACCTGCAATGTCTGCGGTGGTCGCGGCCAGGTACGTGTGCAGCGTGGCATCTTTGCCATGCAGCAGGCCTGCCATAACTGCGATGGTCGCGGTCAGATCATCAGCAAACCGTGCAAGACCTGCCACGGCAACGGTCGCATCGAAGAAGACAAGGTGCTGTCGGTCAAAGTGCCGGCAGGCGTGGACACCGGTGACCGCATCCGTCTGCAGGGCGAGGGCGAAGCTGGCCCAGCCGGTGCACCGGCCGGTGACCTGTATGTGGAAGTGCGCGTGCGTGAGCATGCAATCTTCACCCGCGATGGCGATGACCTGCACTGCGAAGTGCCGGTGCGCATCTCGCAGGCAGCGCTGGGTGACTCGATCCGTGTGGCAACCCTGGGCGGCGAGGCGGAAATCCGCATCCCGGCCGAGACCCAGACCGGCAAGTTGTTCCGCCTGCGTGGCAAGGGCGTCAAATCGGTGCGCAGCCGCACCGAAGGCGACCTGTACTGCCGCATCGTGGTGGAAACCCCGGTCAACCTGACTGCAGAACAGCGCAAGCTGCTGGAACAGTTTGAATCCACGTTCAGCGGTGAAGACGCGCGCAAGCATTCGCCGAAGTCGGCAACCTTCATCGATGGCGTAAAAGGCTTCTGGGAACGCATGAAGTCCTAAGGCACCACCTGTAGTGCCGAGCCATGCTCGGCATCAGCTCCACCTGTAGTGCCGAGCCATGCTCGGCAATGGCC